>QILZ01000254.1 GCA_003233545.1 Spirochaetales bacterium | reverse complement strand
AAGGAGACGCTGTAAAAAGGCTTTTAAAGATCATAGATGTGTCTATACTTGTTATCCAGGTAACTCATAAAATATACGGGATTAACGGATTCCCCGGTTACCACCCTGCAGAGGCCGGATGCACTATAAACGCTTCCGTGGCGATGAATCTTTTCCCTTAGCCAGTCGAGTATAATTTTAAGGTTTCCCTTTTCCAGTTCCGGCTCAAGATCTGGAATTTCCTTTTTTAAAGTGTTGTAAAACTGTGCTGCATAAAGATTGCCCAGGGTATAGGTGGGGAAATATCCGATCATACCTCCGGACCAATGGATATCCTGCAAAACACCTTCCGAATCATTTTCAGGTTCTATGCCAAGATAAGTCCCGTACTCATGGTTCCATGCTCCCGGAAGTTCGTCAACCGTAAGTTCTTCATTTAACAGCCTTCTCTCCAGGTTAAAACGGATAATAATATGCATGTTATACGTAACCTCATCAGCCTCTACCCGGATAAGAGAGGGTAAAACCACATTTACAGCCCTGTGGAATTCATCGAGGCTTACACCTTTTAAGGCTTCGGGGAAATAACCTCTTAGCTTAGGGAAGAAGATCTTCCAGAAGCTCCTGCTTCTGCCTATAATATTTTCCCACATCCTCGACTGAGACTCATGAATACCCATGGAAGTACCGTCGGCAAGCAGTGTACCCTTGATTTTATCCGGGAATCCGAGTTCGTACAATCCGTGGCCGCATTCATGAATAATACCAAAAATTCCGGTTTTAAAATTGTTCTTTTTGTACCGTGTTGTTAATCTTGTATCATCATATCCTAAAGAAGTGGTAAAGGGATGAGCCGATACATCTAAGCGCCCCCGGCTAAAATCGTATCCCATCGAGCTTAGAATCTCTTTTCCGAAGGCTTCCTGTTTATCTATATCATAATCCCTGTATAAAAAACTATCGTCGATACGGGTATTCGAAGATTTTATCTTTTCGATAAATCCTTTAAGTTCTTTCTGAAATTTCGAGAAAACCTCTACAATTTCGCGGGTTTTCATCCATGGCTCATAATCATCGAGCAGGGCATCGTAGCGTTCATCGTCATAACCGAGCAGATCGGCAGTTTCTCTTTTAAGATCGAGGATAACTTTAAGGTGTGGTGCAAAAATAGAAAAATCGGAATTTTTACGGGCATCTATCCAGCGTGCCTGTGAAATACTCTCTTCCCTTGCCGTTCTTTCCACCAGGTCTTTCGGAAGTTTTACAGCCTTTTTATACATACGGGCCGTATGTCTTATCAACGCCCTGTCGATATCACTGTAATCGCCTGCCACATCCGGAGATTCAAGATCAGCCCCAAGGTCTTTAAGGACTTTCCCGAGGCCGGAATCCGTAATTTTAGAATGAATGATCCCCTGTATAAGAGACTGCTGTTCAGCCCTGTCGCCTATTGCTTTAACAGGCATATACGTTTCCTGGTCCCATCCCAATAGAGCGGAAATCTGCTTAAGCCTATGAATCTCCCGTCCCAACCGTTTTAATTCACCAATACTGACATCCATTATAGTTACCCCGCCTTTAAATTAATATTTGTATACACTGCCCCCGATAAACTCACGAAGCAGGGAATTCCCGGGAATTACACTTTCATTCTCCCACTTAAGTATTTCATCGAAAATCCCGGATATCCTTACAGCCCTTGTATAAGCATCCTGCCTTTCCTCATCTTTTCTGTATTTCTCTATAAACTCAGGAAATAAAGACCCAAGCCTTTTCTTCATAACAGGCAGTTCATAGGGAAGAAAACTGTTTACAACCACATCGGCATCACGCAGTCTCGAAATTATATACCTTAATTCCGACCGCCTTACAAAATGCCAGTGGGTAAGTGTTTTTTCGGGACTGTGGTTTCTAAACTGCATGTCCCGAACCATCCGCCTGAGCATCCTTATATCGGCCCACCTTATAAACTGAAAGTTTTTATCCTTCACCTGGGAAAGTGTTTCTATGTAGAGCTTGAATTTTTTGTCCTCATCTATTCCCTCCATCATTTCCGGGAACATTCCGTGCAGGGAATCGATAAGTATAATATCACTTTTTTTAAGCCTCAGCTTTTCTATAACACCTTCACGTTTTCCGGTTTTAAAATTATATCCGGGAACCTGTATCTCCTCTCCGTTTATAAGGGCAAGCAGATGCTTTCGAATAAGGGGAAGATCGAGCGCCTGCGGAGTTTCATAATCATAATCGCCGTTTATATCCTTAGGCTGCATATCGAGGTCCAGGAAATAGTTATCAATATTAAGGGGCACAAACCTAATATCCCTTTCCGACTTAAGTGCCTCCGTTATTTTTATTGTTGTTGTGGTTTTTCCGGAAGAGGAAGGTCCTGCAATAATAATGATTTTTACAGCATCGATACTGCCAAGGATTTTCTTTTTTACTTCTTCTATTTGAGATTGATAAAAAGCCTCCGATTCTCCTATAAGTTCACCGTACTGCCCACTGTTAATATAATCCGAAATCTGTGAAAGCGTTACACAATGCTTATCCACAGCCCAGGAAAGTGCCTGCCAGAGTTTTCTGTACGGAATATTCTCCGAAGAATACGTAAGACTTGTTTTACCCTGCCTTTTAAGTGCATGTTCGTACCTGTAAAGGATATAGGCCTTGGCGGTTCTTGCATGCCCTCTTTCTACCAGAACCTTTTCCACAAGATCCTGTACTTCTTCTACAGTGGGGTAGCTTTTCCCGTACCGCTTCGTTTCGAGTATCCTTATAACCTCACCGGCAACCAGTTCGGCTTCCCTTTTATCCCTTCCGCCAACGGCAATAGCAGCCTGCAGAACTGCGAATGTAATCTTTTCACGCTTAAAAGGGACAATTCTTCCGTCGCGTTTCACAAGTTTTTTAAGCATAACACTACAATAATACCTTATTTTTAACTTTTTCTCTAACCATTTCCACAAATGACTCAAAAGGCATAAGATTTTTCTTATTTCCCTTCCTGTCCCTGAGCGAAACAAGATTTTCCGCTTTTTCTTTCTCTCCTATTACCAGCATATACGGTATTTTTTCATTCTGTGCATTTCTGATCTTTGCATTGAGCCTGTTGCCGCTTAAATCCGTACGTGCCCGGAAGCCTTCCGCCATTAATTTTTTCGCTGTTTCATCTGAATATTCATAGAATTCTTCAGCAACCGGTATAACCTGTACCTGAACAGGAGAAAGCCATACGGGGAATGCTCCGCCGTAATGCTCTATGAGCACACCGAAGAACCGTTCCAGGGAGCCTAAAAGGGCACGGTGTACCATATACGGCCGCTTTTCCTTTCCGTCATGATCCACAAAGGTCATATCAAATCTCTCGGGAAGATTAAAATCGAACTGTATGGTTGTCATCTGCCATTCCCGGCCGAGAGCGTCGCGAATCTTTAAATCTATTTTCGGGCCGTAAAATGCTCCGCCGCCTTCATCGAGAACATATTCCAGATTTTCTTTTTCCACTGCCGCTTTTAAGGATTCGACAGCCTGATCCCATTGCTTATCACCGCCTACACTCTTTTCCGGTTTTGTTGCAAGGTACGCTTTTATTTCTTTAAACCCAAAGGCCTCCCACATCCTTAATGAAAAACGCAGAACCTCGAGTATTTCATCTTCTATCTGATCCGGGGTGCAGATAATATGCGCATCATCCTGGGTAAACCCCCTGACCCTTAAAAGCCCGTGCAGGACCCCCGACCGTTCGTACCTGTAAACAGTACCGAGTTCCGCCCATCTTAAGGGAAGGTCGCGGTAGGACCTCATCGAGGTTTTATAAATCAGAATATGAAAGGGGCAATTCATCGGCTTTAAATAATAATCCGCGTTATCAATTTTTATAGGCGAATACATATTATCGGAATAAAAATCGAGGTGCCCCGATGTTTCCCACAGCCACGATTTTCCTATATGCGGAGTATAAATAATTTCATATCCGTTTCTAAAATGTTCCCCTTTCCAGAAATCCTCGATAACGGAACGTATCCGTGCACCCTTCGGGTGCCAGTAGATTAAGCCGGCCCCGGCTTCCTCATGGACCGAAAAAAGATCGAGTTGTCTGCCAAGTTTCCTGTGATCCCGCTTTTCTACCTCCTTAAGGTGGCTGAGGTACACCCGAAGTTCTTTGGGAGAATTCCAGGCCGTTCCGTATATTCTCTGCAGCATCGGATTCTTTTCATTACCGCGCCAGTATGCACCTGCAACCGAAAGGAGCTTAAACGCCTCCGGATTAATCCCGGACGTGTTTTCCACATGAGGACCGCGGCACAGGTCGGTAAAGGCACCCTGAGAATAAATCGATATTTCCTCATTCCCCGGAAGGTTCTTAATCAGTTCGACCTTGTAAGGCTGATCCTTGAAAAACTCAAGAGCTTCCTCTTTTGTAACAGTCTTTTTAACAAAGGGATGATTTCTCTTTATTATACGCTTCATCCTGTTCTCTATCTCCGTGAGGTCTTCCGTTTTTAAAGGCCGCGGCAAATCGAAGTCGTAGTAAAACCCGTTTTCAATAGCAGGCCCTATCGCTATTTTTGCGCTCGGAAACATCTCCAGCACCGCTTCTGCCATTACATGAGCTGTCGAATGTCTAACCTTTAAGATTTTATCCTCATTCTTCATTATCATCTCCTCTTTTCCTTTTAAAAATATAACTTAAAAAAATCATACGAGGGTAAAATAAATAAAAAAAGCCTTTATATATTCCATCCCTGCAACTTAACTGCAAGGACGAAAGGTATAAAGGCCTTCCGCGGTTCCACCTTACTTCGTGTCCGCTGCCCGGAGGTTATACGGAACAGCTTAAACACGCTCTCTCTGCCCTTTTACGGGGGATTCCGGCTATCCCTACTCTAACACCATGCATATACCTTTACCGATGGAATTCAGCTCTCCCGGGCACATTATCCGCTTGCCTTTCCGGAATGCAGGTTATTTCAGGATGCAGCTCGGGAGTGGTTTTCGACAGGTCCGTACCGGGTTTATCACAGCCTTAAGTAAACCCTCTCTCATGATACAGTCTCCTGCTTACTCGTCTCCGTCACGGCTTTGTAATATAAATAATAAAATTAACTCTGATTGTCAATACCGGAATTACCGGGAGATATATACAAAAAAACGGATTCCCGTGCAATAGTTGAAAAAGCCGGAATATAACCGGCTTTTTCAACTATCCAATAGGGCTTACGGTGGTTCAGCAAAGTACAATAAAGGAGGTACTCAATATAGATTATAGAACAGCACTGCTTTTTTTTCCAATTTTTTTTCCTCTTTTTTATATTTTTTTTAATTGACAACAAACCGGCATCTCTGTAACCTGTCCAGCAAGATCCGGAGGTAAGAATAATGTACAGAATCGCTGTAATAGCAGGCGACGGAACAGGGCCCGAAGTAATTAATGAAGGTTTAAAGGTTTTAAACAGTATATCATTAAAGTACAGAATTAAATTTGATTTTACAAAATTCGATTTTGGCGGCGGACGCTACCTGAAGACGGGCGAAACACTGCCCGATGATGCATTAAACGATTTAAAAAGTTTCGATGCAATATACTTAGGCGCCATAGGACACCCCGATGTAAAGCCCGGCATACTGGAAACCGGTATTCTTTTAAAACTGCGCTTCGGACTCGATCAGTACATCAATCTGCGTCCTATTAAGCTCTACCCCAATGTAGAAACTCCACTTGCGAATAAAAAACCGGAAGATATCGACTTTATAGTAGTACGGGAAAATACCGAAGGGTTATATATCGGTTCCGGAGGATTCTTAAAAAAAGGAACTCCGGATGAAGTGGCCATACAGGAAATGGTTAACACCCGAAAAGGTGTGGAGAGATGTATAAGATATGCATTCGACCTTACACGAAAGCGGAATAAAAAGAAAAAACTTACCCTGTCTGCCAAGACAAATGTTCTCGTACATGCACATGATCTGTGGATGCGTACCTTTACCGAAGTTGCAAAGGAATATCCGGATATCGAAACCGATTATGCTCACGTGGATGCCACAACCATGTGGATGGTTAAAAATCCCGAGTGGTTCGATGTTATTGTAACCACAAACATGTTCGGAGATATTATTACGGACTTAGGGGCGATGATTCAGGGTGGAATGGGTATTGCCGCAGGAGGAAATATAAATCCGGGCGGAGTATCCATGTTCGAACCCATAGGAGGTTCAGCCCCGAAATACACCGGGAAAAATATAATCAACCCGGTTGCCGCTATACTTGCAGCTCAGATGATGCTTGGTTTCTTAGGAGAAATAGAGGCTGCGGAGAATCTGGAAAAATCGGTAATAACAACGATATCACGTATGAAGAGCATGAATGCGGGTAAAATGGGTTACTCTACGTCCGAAATCGGAGATATGGTATCGGAAGAACTCTGATCGGGAAGAGAAATCCTTCCTCTATGTTCGATCTGTTTGTAACCACCGAAAGCCTCCTGTACAATTCTTATTAATTCCACAGCAGCCTGAATTACATTCCTTAAAGAGTTGTTAATTCTCTTCTCTTCCTTTGTGTCTATCAGGTCGTCATCCATCAGCGAGTCCGTTATGGAGAGGTTTAACCGTGCCACTTCTGCAATAAGAACCGACATCTGCCTCGATAAATTCTTATACGAGTACTCTATTCTTTTCTCGTTAACCTGTGAGATGGAATCGATAATCGACATCAGGTTTTTTAATGTATGAACCATCCGCGGGTTCGGGTTTGTTTCTACCTGAACTTTCCAGTTCTCGAAGCGGGTTAATGTTCCATCGAGCATCTTTTTAAGCTCCGCATTACTCGGTGCTATTTCCTCTATATAAGTTTTTTCATTAAAAATTTCCGGATCTTCCATTTTCATACAAAAACCATCATTACAGATACATCTTAAAAAGCTGATCTATATAATTCGGAATCGTACTCTTACCCGTTTTATTTTTTCGCCATACAGCACATATACCGAAGATCGATCCCCTTAAAGTCTGCAGTATCATTTCCGCAGAAAAATCCGTTTTAAACTCATGGGAATCGACCGCCTCTTTTATCTCCTCGAGCATAAAATCATTTGCCTGCCGGTAGCTTTCCAGGTAATCATTTATAGCCTGTGAATCTTCTTTCCAGTCGGAATCGACAAAAAGGGGAAACAGTCGTGCAAGAATTATCTGCAGTATTTCCAGGTTATCGTAGTAAAACTCGAGTATAATCCTGCACATCTTTTTAAGAACCATAATATGATGCTTATGGTCCTTCCTTAATTGATTCATATGCACTGTAAAATCATAGTACTCCTTATTCAGTACCGTATTAAGTATTTCAGGAATACCTTTAAAATAGTAATACAATGAGCTTTTATCCATATCCAGGGCAGCGGCAATATCACCCATCGTGGCATTTTTACCGTACTTTATGAGTACCCTCTTAGCCACATCGATAATCACATTTTTCTTCTCTTCCAATCTTGTCTGTTTCTTTAAAGCCATCTTCTTATAAACCTCTAAAAGACAATTATATTTTAATTTTAATTTAAAACAATAGTTTGAGCAAAGAAAAGCTAAAAATTAAATAAACCGTCCTTCATTATCGATTCCGTGCCTCCGTTGTAAAGTTCGGCATCTATAGATACTTCGGGAGACCCTATCATTATATCTATATGCACCTTGCTTCTGTTTAAACCGACTCTGTCTTTTTCCGTATTGCTTAAACCATTCCCATTCCGAATACACTCGGGATATGCCGTACCTAAAGCTATATGCGAAGCGGCATTTTCATCATAAAGAGTATCATAATAAATTAAACCGCTTGTAAAAACCGGTGATGTTTTTTCTACAAGAGCAACCTCGCCGAGCCGTTTTGCTCCTGCATCTAATTTTAATACTTCACGGAGGCTTTCTATGCCGTCACTTCCATCGAGTCCGACAAGCTTCCCGTCTTTGAATTCCATCCGTATATCCATGATAAGAATACTATCATTAAAAAAAAGCGGTCTTGTGCCCTGCACCACACCGGTTACGGTCCTGTAATCCGGTGCCGTAAAGACTTCTTCCGTGGGGATATTCGGCATAAAGCACTCCCCCCATTCCGTCTCCGAACCCCCTCCCTCCCATATGGCATCCTTATGCAGTCCCACTGTAAGATCGGTACCGGGGCCTCTATAGTGAAGTTTCTTAACTTTTAAGGTATTCAGCCGGTCTGCAAATCTCTTAAGCCGTTCCACATGTTTATCCCATGCCTTATTAACATCCTTCTCATGAATCCTGCATATTCCGAATATCTCTTTCCACAGCCTTTCTTTAACATTACCGCCCCGGACATCCGGAAATATTTCTCCTGCCAGCCCTTCCGTGGCTGCACCGGCGACACACCACTTTAATCTGTTTTCCGTTACCGCAATGGAGAAGAAATCCAGCTTTTTACGCTTTGCCGAAATAACCGCACTACTCCTCTTAGAATCGATTCCGTTAAGTATTGATGGGTCCTCGGAACCGGTAAGCCTGATATAACATCCCTTTATCTTTACGAGGTTTTTTAATTCTGCGATTTTCCCTTCGGGAACTATGGAAAGATTATCCGCAGAGGAATAGTCCAGCCTGCTTCTCGCTATCCTTTCATCGGTATAAATTACATTTACATAGGAAGCACCTATTCTGTACGCACCCTCTGCAAGTGCAAGAACAAGCTTTCTATGCTCTGCTTCTGCAACGATAAGAACATATTCATCTTTCCGAAGATGAATACCCCGCTTTAAAATTAAATCCGCATATATTTTTAAGTTTCCTGCAAAAGTACCCATTACTATATCCTATGATAAATGGTTGACAAATTACAACTATACGATTAAAAAATATCATGAGCTGTAACAATATACAATTGCAAAACTACGATTCGTTAAAAATAGGAGTAATTACATCCCTGAAAGAGAAGAATACATTCTC
This sequence comes from Spirochaetales bacterium, assembly GCA_003233545.1. GTDB lineage: Bacteria > Spirochaetota > Spirochaetia > SZUA-6 > SZUA-6 > SZUA-6. Next base: position 6,123 of record QILZ01000254.1, on the reverse strand, counting down.
GGAAACGGAAAGGTTTGGTTTTGCATACTGCCAGGTAGTTAACTGGCAGCCGGAACTCTGGTTTTTAATTAACCCGCAGGAGATGCGGAAGGAAGCCGACTCGAAAGGTATTACAGTAACAAGCTTCTGGGCAGGTTATTCCGGTCCCGTTAAATGGAACTTTACCGAAGGGCCGTCCACCATAGGGCTTGTTCCTCCGGAATACCGGGAATCGAGGATAAACGCACTGATAAAAGGAGCGGAGTTTGCATCGGACTTCGGCGCCGAAGCTATTGTGACCCATGCCGGATTTATTCCGGAAAACTGTAAATCGTCACTGTACGGGGAAACTGTAGAGGCGATAGCAAAAGTTGCAAGTGTATGCCGGAAATTAGGAATCGACCTCTGGTTCGAAACCGGTCAGGAAACACCTGTTACACTATTAAGACTTATAGAGGATGTCGGGCTGCCCAACCTGGGAATTAACTTAGACCCTGCCAACCTTATAATGTACGGTAAAGCCAATCCCGTCGATGCCCTGGATACATTCGGGAAATATATTAAGTCGGTACATGTTAAGGACGGACTATATCCCACAACAGGAGCTTCCCTCGGCCCGGAGGTAAAACCCGGCACCGGAAAAGTGGATTTTACTAAACTCATTTACAGATTGGAAGATCTTAATTTCTCCGGAGTTTATATTATCGAACGTGAAATATCCGGCATAGAACAGGAAAAGGATATCAAAGCCACAATCCTTTTCCTTAACCGAATAATTAAACTAAAACGGAAACAGACTCTTTAGTCTGTTAAAACCGGAAGGTAAACATCGAATGTTGTCCCCCTGCCCGGTTTGCTGTTAACCTTTACGGCACCGCCGGAATGATTAACTATGGCAAAAACAATAGCAAGGCCCAGACCTGTGCCGTTATGTATCTTCTTCGTGGTAAAAAAAGGTTCGAATATTTTTTCCGACATATCCGGTTCCATACCCGTACCCGTGTCACTGAAAGAAACTTTTAAATATTCATCCGCCTTAGGTAAAACCGGCAACACATCCTTAATCTGCAATGAGTTTAAAATATCTCCTGTTAATGTAATAGTCCCTCCTTCGGGCATGGCATCCCTCGAATTAATTGCAAGATTCATAAATATCTGATCGAATTCCGTGGGGTCCATAAGAATAAATATACTTTCGAAATTATCTATCTCTATATGATTATCGATAGTGATTTTATTGCCGAAAAGACGTGTAAAAAATTTACAGAGATCATTCAGCTGATTAACAGGCAGTAATTTTTCCTTTTTACCATGTCCTTTTTTTGTCAGAACAAGAAGTCGCTTAATAAGAGAGCTGCCCTTAAAAACAGCTTTTGTTATTTCAGCAATATATTTTTCTCTGTCCTCTTCGGAATAAGTCTTCCTTAAGAGATCGGCGAAATTTTTGACTATATTAAGAATGTTATTAAAATCATGGGCAATTCCTCCTATAAGCAGGCCGAGTGATTCTATTCTGTGCATCCGCTGAATATTCTTTTCCAGTTCCACCTCTCCTGTAATATCCTTGCTTACACCTCTGTAACCTCTGAAATTGCCCTCTCTATCGTAAAAAGGTTTTCCTGTAATTCTTATGACACGGGATAATCCCCCGGTTCCACAATTTAAGCACTCGAAACTAAAAGGAGAGAAATTTCGCAGGCTGTTATTAAAATAGTTCAGATTCTCCTGGACTTGAGAACCTGTAAAGGAGAAAGTAATATGCCGGCCAAGTACTTCTTCGGGCTTATATCCTAAAACGGATAAAATACCTTCCGAGCAGTATGTATAGCATCCCGAATCATCTATCTCCCACAGCAGATCACCTACCGCTCCCGCGATATCTTTAAATCTGTCCTTAAGTTCTTCCAGTTCTCCTGTTCTTTTATTAACCTCTGCGGTAAGATTGTTGTTTAGAATTTCAAGCCGTGTTGTATACAAATTTAAATTCCTGCTCATCCGGTTAAAACTGGCAAACAGATTCTTAAACTCGTATTTTCCACCGCTTTCATCTATTTCAATATAACTTCCCCTTGCAACCTGATCTGTCACTCCTGTTATCTTTATGAGGGGTTCAAAAATAAACTTTGTTAATATGAGGATAAACAGAATGCTTAAGAAAACGGACAATCCTAAGTTAAGGGCAAAAAAGGAAAAAAGTACTTTATGGGAATCTGAAGTAAATTCATTTAAGCTTACCTCCACATACAATACCGCCTGAAGGTCTGTTTTCGTTCTATCGTAAAACTCCACACCGTAAACAGGCAGCGCACAGCCTAAAAAGGCCCCATAACTGCTGTATGCAACAAGACTTTTATCCCTTATTATACTGTTAACCGCAGTATATTTCTGCCTCCTGAAATCCGTATTATTGCCTATAAGTATACGCCCTGTGTTGTCGAACAGCATGGCATCCCTTACAAATCTGCCGCTCTTTAAATTAGCGAGAATAATCTCTATTTTTATTCTGTTATTTATGCTTAGAAGCGAAGCAAGGTTAAACACCACAGGTTTACTTATCGATAGTATATACTTTTTGGCATCTGTTTTTACTCTTTTAAAGGAAACGGCATAGTAATAGATAAAAACAATAGAATTAACAACAATAACAATCACGAGAAAGAGGATAAATATAAAGTTTCTGATAGATTTAGTCCGCATTTTTCTTACCGTAGAATAAAAGCAGAAACATCATATTTCTTTGTTATCATTTTTTCATTATACAGAAAATCACTCATTTCCTTAAGTATTCTTTCCGTTCTTCCGTTAACTGTCAATAATTTTTTATTATCCTGTTCCGTATAAAAATAAAACCGTGAGAAAAACCGGAAATAATCATCTGCATTCCCGTTTTCAGCTTTAGCCATAATATCGCTTGCCTTTCTTAAATTCTCCGCGTCCTTAAATATCCAGCTTACCGTCCCGAACCATATTTTTTTAATTTTACCTGCAAGTTTCCTGTTTCTGACAATCCTATCGGAGAAAACAAGTATATCCTGCATTATATCGGGATACTGCAATGTTGATTCGCTCCTGCGGCCGAAACGGGCAGCTTCGGAGAGAAAAGGCTCATAGGTAACAACAGCCTGAACATTGCCGCTTTTAAGATATTTCCCGGCCTCCGAGCTGTTTATCGACACCAATACAACATCTTTTAAAGAAAGAAAATGATTTTTAAGGATATTATAGAGAAGGAAATACTCATCCGTATCCACCTCTACACCGATTCTTTTCCCTTTTAATTCATTTATACCCGTAATCGAAGGAGCCGTAACCATACCATCCGCTCCTATAATCCTGTCTGCAACGACACCAAGGTACCCCTTGAGCCCCCTGTTGTAGTAATACACAAAGTTAAAATAGGAAGAATGCGTTATTTCCGTATTTCCCTCATAGAATGATTCGATATTGCTCCTCCACGAGGGGTACCGTATTATTTTTAATCTTATTCCGAGGGGACCGGGCTTCTTAAGTTTCTCTGCAACATACCAAATTTCACATGGGGGCCATTTGTTGATACCGACAGTAACGACGGTCTTGCTGCAGGCAGTAAAAGTAAAAAGAAGTACCGGAACTACTAACAGTAACCGCAATAGATTAAATTTTTTCCGTAGATACCTTAAACTCCGAAATATGTTCATTAAGCTGCTCAACAACTCCCCTGTTTTTTTCCGCTACATCCTGGAGAATCTCCAACGCCTTTAGTATTTCTTCCCCGCCAATCCTCTGCTCATGGGATGCACCGAGTATTTCCTCTGCAACCCGGTTAAGTTTTTCGGTTGCATCTATTAACTTAACATTTCCCTCCACCTCTTCCCTGACAGCCTCTTTAATATTTCCCGATAATTCCACAAGGTGATGCATGGATGCGAGTACTTCCTTAGCTCCCACACGCTGTTCATTCATGGCATTTGCTATCTCTATTATAATACTTACAGTTTCATTAAGTTCCGCCATAATCCTGTCGAATGCTCTTTCGGCCTCCCCTGAAAGCTCCGTACCGCGCTCTATTTTTTCCAGTGTTTCCTGTACGTTTTCCTTTATCGTTACAGCCTCTGCGGCAGCATCCGATGCCAGTTTTCGTATCTCTTCCGCAACTACACCGAACCCGGCACCTGCTTCACCGGCATGAGCCGCTTCTATTGCTGCGTTCATCGACAGAAGATTAGTTGTCGCGGCAATCCTGGTAATCCCCCCGATAGCCTCTGCTATCCTGTTTGATGCTTCCTGTACTTCCTGAATTGCTTCCATGGTGCTTTTAATTGTCCGCCCTCCCTCTTCGGCAACTTGAGTTAATCTTTTGCCGATCTTTTCGGCCTCTGCCGTACTCCTCGTTACAGAATTTATGGACCCGGACATTTCTTCTATACTTGCCGTACTCTGTTCAACAGCACTCGACTGCTCCTCTATATGATTTCTTATATTGCGTGTAGTGCCCGATAAAGTCTCTATATATCCCACTGTTTCATCCATTACCTCTTTCTGCTGTTTAAGACTCTCATTCACGCTGTCGATGGAAGCTACCATTTCCCTTGTTGCCGCACCCGACTCGGCTAAAGCCGAGGAGAGGTCTTCGTTGGTATTTTCCACCTCGACGGCAGTTCCCTTAATAATTCCTAAAAATTCATCCAGATTGGCAGTCATACGGTCTATTTCTTTACCAATATCTCCTATTTCATTTCGTATGGAGATCCCCGCCCTTGCTGTTAAATCCTTCTGCGCTATCCTTTCTATTGCGGCAATGAGTTTCCTTATCGGAAGGAGGTTGTTTCGTATAACAAACACGGTAATGATAGAGGTAATAATCAGTACTGCTATTATAGACAGAATTGCAAGTTTCAGCTGAAACAGTTTATAATTGGAGAGTTCGGTATAGGCCTTAACAACTTTATTAACCAGATTCTTTATCCTCACAGCCCTCTCCGGGGTTATTTTTACGATATATGCATTCAGTTTCTCTTTATCTGCAGCCGGCTCCAGAATAACAAGAATATCCCCCCTGTACTTTATCCAGTTATCCTTCCAGTCCGCTATGAGATTTCTTATTTTTTCCGAAGGAGCAGCCGAAAGGCCAAGCTCCTTATTACCATTAATAAGACCGTCGATAAACTTTTCATATGTTTTTAATTCCTTAAAAGCCATTTCCCTGCATATTTCAGCCCTTTTCTTATCACCCTTAAGAGCAGCGTTATAATACGCAGTTGTCCAGAAACCGAGAAGTACCGTCCTCATTCTTTCACTTCCCGAAACGTCGATGGCATTGCCAAGTCCGTTCATCGAAAAAATAAAAGAGAATGCAAGTCCGACAGTAATAGTAATTATTGCCGTAGCAAGTATCACCGTTGTAATAATCCTGCGCATAATTCCGGACTTTATACGTTTCGCCATATCCTACTCCCCATATATCTTTTTAAAATATTTTTCCGTATTCCTGATTTTCTCCATACAGTAATCCACCCCCATAGAAATCCATCTTATAACTGAAGCGGATTTAAGTAAAAAGCATCGATCCCGGCAGCAATCTCATAGGAGATTTTTTCCTCTTTAATTTCGAATGTTGTATTAAAGGGACCTTTCATAATTAAAGATAATACTGCAATGTACACCTTTTGTTAACCCGGTATCTTTATTTCTGTTTTTTCAGTATATATGTGGAGTCAGAAATTAAGAAAGTTATTCCTTACATAGTAAAACCGGTTGAAAATTATTATGATTTGATCTATAACGCAGTTATCTCAAAATAAAAAATCGAGACAATACTCTAAAATTCTATGGAGATAATAATATGGAACGTTCATTTGTCATGCTTAAACCCGGAGTACTTCAGCGGAGACTTGTAGGCAGTATAATAGACCGGTTCGAAAGATCCTGTCTTAAAATAGTGGCAATCAAATTGATGCGGATATCCAGGGAACTCGCAGAAAAACACTATGCCGAGCATAAGGGTAAGGATTTTTATCCCCCTCTTATAGATTACATCACATCCGCACCTGTTATTGCCATGGTTCTTCAGGGCACAAACTCGATAAAGGTTATAAGAAAAATAACGGGTGCAACAAATCCGCTCGATGCCCTGCCCGGAACGATACGGGGCGATTATGCGCTGAC
>QILZ01000311.1 GCA_003233545.1 Spirochaetales bacterium | reverse complement strand
GTGCTTTTTTTCCGCTTATAATTCACAAACTCGGACTCGATCCCACTGTAATGGCAGGTCCCTTAATGGCGACTATCATAGATGTTACGGGGCTTACAATATATTTTCAGACCGCAAAACTGTTATTGGGACTGTACTGACCGCCGCACCGGCCGGCCGAACTGCAAACCGTCTCAACCGGCTGCACCGACAGCCATATTAACAGCTATATTTATCAGGAGAGAAAAAATGGTACTTGTAATCGGTGAAAACAGCGCATGGCAGAGGACACTGCTCGTGGAAAAACTGCATATCGATGAGGTAAACAGGATAAAAGAAGTCCGCAGTTTTGCAAGCGGCAAGGGTGTAAACGTTGTCCGGGCCCTTTTATCAACGGGATTTAATGCACATGTCATAGGCTACGCAGGAGGGTTTACAGGCAAAAAGTTCAGCTCGTACCTGCAGGAGGAAAAACTTCCCGCTTCTTTTATTAAAATTAAACATGAAACAAGGATATGTTCTACAATTATCGAGGACGACGAAAAAGTTACCGAACTTGTGGAACCTGCTCCGGAGATAACAAGACAGGAAAGTGCCGCATTCCTTGAATTATACGAAGAAAAGCTGGAAAAGGTCGATACGGTAGTTATCTCCGGTACCGCAGTAAAAGGCGAAGCGGCTTTAAGATACAGAGACATAGCGGAGAAAGCCGGGCAGAAAAATATTCCCGTAATTATCGATTCATTCTCCCTGCAGGCAAGAAAAGCATTGGACAGTGCTTTCGAAGTATTAAAGATAAATCTTTCCGAATTCGAAGAACTCACCGGCAGGCGGCTTGCCGCTTATCCTGACAGGGTAAAGGCATACGTTTCTTTTAAGAAAGAACACAGCATAAACTGGCTTATAATAACCATGGGTGCTAAAGGTGCGGAGGGTTATGACGGAAGAGAAATTGTAAAGTCCGTACCGGTCCCTGTTTCCGTACGTAATACAATAGGAAGCGGGGATTCTTTTTCCGCAGGTGTTGCCCAGGCAATACTGAAGAAAGAAGGAATAGAGAAGGCCGTTAAAAGGGGAACCGCCATGGGAACTGCAAACTGCCTTAACTATACTCCCGGAATAGTAAAAAAAGAAGAATACCTTGAAATCTTAAAAAAAACGGAAATATCGGTTACCGGAATTTAGCGGAAAGAATTACCAGCCGGGGCACGGTTACAACCGGCCGGCTGGACACCGTAAAAATAAGTCTGCCATCCGGGTTCTCCGGCTTTTGCCGCTTTATATGCAGCCGGACAGAACAAGCTGCCTTCCTAATCCGTTACCCACCCAAGTGTAATCGTACAGTTTTTAAAAAACGAATCCATTATCCCGGCAATATTAAAAGAACCTTTCCCCATATTTAAAGAAACTGCTCCAAAAGGTTTTTCTGTTACTATCTTCCAGTACATCTTAAAGTTTTTAAAGTAGATCGATGAATTATAAGATACAGCGACAGAATGTACATCTTTAAAAATATCCGTTATCTTAATTTTTAATCCTGTTCCTCCCGAATTATATTTAAGGCTTAGAATCTTCGATACAATATTAAACCTTAGTTTAACATCATAATGTAGATTCCCGTTTTTTCCATACAGAGAAACAGCTATACTTAAGGCATCCTCTTCCTGTATGCCTCCGTCACCGGAATATTCAAATTTCTTTTCTGCCTCCATGGAATAGATAAATTCCGTTCCCCTGTTTAACTGTATAACCCGGGAAATTATACCGGTTACAGATTCCCATCCTTCCATAAACGAACCCGCAGAAAACCCGGGCTGTTTAATCGTATTTTTATAATTCAGAATCAGACCGTTTCTGTGCAGCGACATCAATTCGAGATTAACCTTAAAATTCAGCATATCGTTATTTACCGAACCGGCCGGATCACGGTAGGACGGGGAGCAGAAACCGCCGAAAATTCCCAATTTCGTCAGACTGTTCTCCCATGCTGCAAAACCATGGCTGAAAAATCCCTGCTCCGCAAGTTCCCCGCCGGAAACCGATACGGTAAGATGTGTGTGGAATTTTTTACGCATCAGGGAAAAGGAAGAAGCAATATGATACAGCTTTTCACCCGGAAAGGGAATTTTATCGAAATACCAGGGGTTTTCACTGCTGACCACCCGCGATCTGTAAAACTCCGAATTATACGGTTCGGTTAAGCTCATAAGCAGTTCGGTATTCCCGGCAAGATCGTTCCGCTTTAAAAATATTCCGGGAAACAGATTTAAGCGCGCAATAATACCTGCATGCAGCGGGAATACTTCCCGGCTTTCATCCGAATATCCACCAGCAGGCTCTCCCGCAGATTCCCCGGTAAACTCTCCCAAAGGCTCCCACGGCAGTCCCCACGGCAGCCGGCCATAAAATAGTCCGCCCTTTCGATACATAAAAAGATTAAGGACACCGGGGAAAACAGCAAGAGAGATACCGTGCGTAACCTTTTTATAGGCAGAAGTGCCGGCTGTAACCGGAAAACTGCCGTCGAGACCGAGCTTTGTTTTTTCCGCGGCAATACTGCTCCACGGAGAATATGAAAGGGGATTATTGATTTCCCTTAAGAGCCCGTAAACGGCAACAGGACCTGCCGTTAAGAATGGGGATGAAAAGCCGAAATCGAAGTAATACGGTTTCAGCTGGTTCCTGTTACCATAAGTGACGGCAGTGCTGTCCGGGTTATAAATATCAGCAGCCAGAATGACAACTCTTAACGGCGACAATCCGGGCAGGCGGGTTTTAAGATTATACCCCGTAAGCCGGAATTTGAGGGTTTTCAGTCCGTAAAGCTCGAACTGTAGTTTTAAGGGAAACAGAAAAGTATCGGGGTATTCCGTACTCTCTGAATAAATCCCGGTTAACAGACCGAAACTTATAAAGAGTATTAAAAAGTGTAATATTTTCCCGAACCTCATACCTGTCAAATAGCAAGAAGAGTGCCAATTCCAGAGAGAACAGCGCTATACTACACCCGCCTGTTTAAATCTGTTTACATTCATTTACAAAGCGGCAATCCGCGCCCAAGTATAACTTTACAAAGATATGAATACCTGGTATTTCTATATTAGCAGTTTATTAATCGATAAGGATAAAATAGTGGAACAGGGCTTGATCTTCGATATAAAATGATTTGCTTTGTATGATGGTCCGGGGATAAGGACTAAGGTCTTTTTTAAAAGATGCCCAATGAAATGCCGCTGGTGTCATAACCCGGAAGGTCTGTCATTTAAGCTCCAGCTCCTCTTCTACAAATCGAGATGCATAAGTTGTAATGAATGTAAGAAAGTTTGTGAGAATTCCCTGTGTATTGCCTGTGGTAACTATGTCCGGGTCTGTCCGGCAGGTGCAAGGCGGCTGGCTGGCAGAAAAGTAACCACGCGGGAACTGGCCGATCCGGTGCTATTTGACTTAAAGCACACAGACTCAAAAATTCATGTGGCTTTTACCGGAAAAGATAATGCACTTATTCTTTCGAACCTGGAGCTGCTGGGAAAAACAGGGAAAGCCCTGATTCTGAAAAAGTCACGAAACGAAAACGGTAATAAAGATGTAGAGCTTCCGGAAAGTGTTATTGAAACCTTGGATTCGGTTATAGCCTTTGCCGGAAGATATGCCTGCGAAGCACGGCGCCCGGGAAGGGAAGAATTGGCGGAGATACTGGAAAAAGTTCCCGCTTACGGGGCGGATACATTCCCGGAAGCACTCCAGTCACTGAGGATTCTTCATCTCTCCCTCCGGATGGAAGGGCACTATCACCTGCGGCCTGGGCAGATTCGATCAGTACATGATGCCATTTCTCGATAACGACCTAAAGTCAGGACGACTTGACCGGGAGAAAGACACCGCTAACCTCCTTACTATAATGTGTCTTGAAGCCGCAAGGGAGCTTAAACTCATCGACCCCAAGATAAACTTTCAGGTTCATAGAGGTATGGATATTCCCAATATCGGGGCTGTCTCGTTTTCAGGAATGAAGAATCCATTAAAAAGTAGCCTCTTTTGTGCGTTCCTATCTGGATGTGGGAGGTCAGCAGCTCCAACTAAACGCGGTTAATCGTGAGAAACTGTTACAGGCACAGAAGGAACCGGAAAAATATAAAGATCTGATTGTTTCGTGTTCTGAAATGTGATCCATGATTGCTTGTATAGATCACGATCGTGTTGTCTGCCAAACCAAGATGCTTAAGCTCATTAATAATCCTGCCCGTATTATAGTCTAAGCTGGCAAAGCAGCCCAAGTAATCAGGATACTGCTTCAGAAAGATAGTGTAAATAAGTTTTTTCACCGGGAGGGAGTGCTATATTATTCCTGTAACAGCCGAGGGTATCCCACCTCTGCTGGTCCGAAAGTATAAATAGGATATTCGGTTTACTCTGTTTCATATACTTTTATATTCAATCAGCATGACTCAAGGTGCCTCCCGTATAACAGGAAACGGCTCATAAAAGGCTGCAGTTAAACGTTCCAGCAGCAGCTCATCAGGCTTATCTTTTAATAACTGCCCGGACAACAGGCAGAAGCGAAACCGGTGTTCACCCTGGTCGGTCTGTTCCTTTGGATCCGCCGCCTTAAGCTCTGCCGGTATATGGTAGCCGTAATAGTTAGAGCGTACCAGGGTTATGCGGAGACGGCCTTTGTTACAGTCACAGGCAAAAGCCCCTTCCTGGATAAGCGCGATATCCGATGTGTCACTTTTTAACCACACCCAGTTATGCATGGGCAATTCAGTTCCGTCGTTTGGTCGCAGGATAGTTCCGCCGGGTCCCTGCATCAACAAGTCTCCACGGCGCATACTTTCAGAACCGAGCTCCATCTTGAGTATCTTCTGCTCTTCTGCCCAGTGTACCTTAACATCGAGATAAATCCGGGGCAGTCCCTGATACAGCGAATAAATCACCTCTATCGTAGACCTCTCGTAACTATAATGCTGGTAAAGCTTACTGGTTACCGGTCCCTTAAGGACCGCAGAAGATTCACAGATAAAGTGACCTGCCACATCGCTGAAACTGCGGATACCATGGCCCCAGGTATCAGACTCATCCTTTAAAACGAGGAACCGGATAGGCCGTTCCAATACCGATACCCTGCCTTTTCCTTTAACCCACATCCGATCCGCAGTAATAAGATCGCCGGGGACGAAATGGACCTCATCCTTAACAGATTTGTCTGTTCCCGGGACATCGTGAAAAGAATAAGATTTAAATCCGCGGGCCGGCAGGGTATCGACGAACTCCCACCTTTTACTCCGATGACGTACGCTGGCCGGCACCTCCTGAATCTGAATTTCTTTTTCTTTCTGATCCCGGAATACTGCCCCCTCTTTATAGTATACGAACGACTCGATCCTCAGCGGTACAGTAACCTGGAAAGGCAGGGTATTATAAATACGGAATTCCCCCTCTGCGGATCGTACGGACCTGTTTCTGCCGGATGATTTTAACGCTCTGTAGGCAGCGGTTTTTGCCGCGGCATCGACCCCGCCTAATTCGGACAGGGCCTGATGAGCAGCTTCAGGTGAGCATGTGCCCGGGAGAATGTCATGGAATTGATTAAAGAGCGTCTTTTCCCACAGAGGGTTCAGTGTTTCGGCGCTCCAGCCGTTCATTTCCAGTGCACGTTCCGCATATTGCAGGTTATGCTCGCATCGACGCATTGTTTGCTTAATATCCCGCAGCACCGAGTAGCATCCCACTGCGTGGTAATGAAGATCTCCGCTGTATACAGGGATATTCTCGAACCTCTCTGCATCCTTAAAGAAATCGAGACAAGTGGAGAAACCCGCGTCTCCTCCCGGCCGGCTTTTAATGAACCGGTCATAGAACTTAATCTCCGCAATGCTCGGTCCGCCGCCATGATCTCCGACGCCGAAAAAGTAACAGTTAACCGGGTTTGCCCTGTATTCCTCATCGTTCAACAGGGATATAAGACGTTCGGAGTCTACCGCAGAGACCATCTCGCCGTACTGGGAGTAGCCGTGTTTTAACCGGTAGGCAAGTACACGTTTTCCATGATACTCCCAGTAAAACAAGTTTGCCGGAAGGTCTGTCTTTTCGTGTGTCCCCGGACGGGAAAAAATAAAGTATTTAAATCCCGTATCGGCCAGTATCTTAGGAAGCGTTGCCGGGTGCCCGAAAGTATCCGGCAGGTATGCAACAGTACTTACCATTCCGAAATGTTTTTGAGTAAATACTTTAGAGATATCGGCCTGTTTGCAGAAACCGGCCTCTGTTATCAGATTTGTATCCGCTTCCACCCACCAGCCGCCGACTACTTCCCATCTGCCTTCGTTTACCTTCTGTTTTATCCGCCGGAACAATTCCGGGTCGTGTTTTAAGACCCACTGGTAAAACCGGATCGAACTGGCACAGAAACTCAACTCCGGGTATTCATCCAAACGCCGGCAAGCGGACCGGAATGTATTTATTACTTCGTCGATCCCTTCGTACTTGTCCCACAGCCAGACCGGGTCTATATGAGAGTTTGCTATAAGATGAATCCGCATTACCGTCTCCTTGGATCGATTCAGGAATAGTCTCCGGTTGATAACCGGGGGAAGGAGCTGTCATGTTTTTCGTTCAACAAATATCGGACTGCTCCAGGCAGTTTCCATATCATTCAGCACAACCTTTAGATAGTAGGAATCCGAATCCCTCGTCCGTTCATCGATATACGAGAACTCTTCATTTCTGCTCTCACAAGGTTCCCGAAGCATGGGAATACCATTTTTAATCAGCTCCAACAGCCGGATCCCGGAAGGAGCCTGGATGCTTACTTTAATCTCCCGGGTGCCTTTGATCCTGATCGTGCTGCCCATTTGCTTTCCGTTTATTGAAAAGCCGATACCAATAGGAGCCCCGGTAGTAGCATAACAAGTGTGAGATTTTAATGCGGAATAAACTTCTCTTCTCGTTAATTGGTTACAGATTACTGCTGTCTTTCCGCTTCCGACCTTTGAAAATTTGTTTGCCCAACTATAGAGAGGTATCCCCTGGGCATTGCCGGGACATCCGTCGTGAGAGTCGGAGCCCGATACAAAACCGAATTTCAACCCCCTGCTCAATGCCGCCCGGATACTCAGATGAGAATATTTATTCGCCCCGTTCCCGATTATTGGTGTATCCGCAGTTTCAGAAGAACCCCATCCTGAAAAGATCTCTACATTTTGATCATACCAGCTGTTATATCTATCCCAGCAGAACGGATGGTCCGCAGCCGTCGGGTGATGCGGAACAGTGAAGAAATCCTCACAATTATCTTCGAGAAACCTCCAGAGCTCTTCGGGAGGCGTCTGAGGCTCGTTTGCGTATTTACCCGGATTCGGACTCGACGGGAACATCGGAGGATGATCGTCTAAGAAGTATACATTCCTGTGTCCATATAACCAGGATGTATATTCATAACCATTGACGGCAACAAAGAAACCGGGATCGGTACAGCGGTTGGCCATTTTAACCCTCCTGGACCACAGGTCTCCGGGCATCTGGAAATCATGTTCTGTCAAAGTAAAGAAATCCAAATTGGCTACATCCCGGGCATAGAGATAATTGCTGTTAACAGTAGCCCAGCCGCACCCGTTTCCTCTTCCCCCAAGCTCGCATCCGTAACACGTATCGCGGGACTGACTTTTCCACTCACCGCAAGGGCTCTGTAACCCGCAAAAACTATGAGCATGAATGTCACCGAAGAAAACCTGCTTCCCGGATATTTCGAGATGCTTTTTGTTATTCACGAGCTTATCCAGTCCCGGTTCCCAGACCAACCTCGTCAGATTGAATTCGTTGCACTGATTTTTTTCAAATATTCGATCGATTCTTACCCAGGTATGCGAGGGGAAATAGTGCTCTGCCTTTATATCGATTTTTGTTTTTCTGCCCGGTTTAACCATTTTCCCCGGAACTTTTAACAAAGCCACTCCATAACTTGCCATCCTGCTCCCCTTGATCCAAGGATCAACTTCCAGCCCCTGGCCGTCTGCTGCACAATCGCACCGCATCACATCAAAACAAAACGCACATTCTCCCAGTCTCCAGACATCCGTATATTTCGTTTCCCTGAATTTAACCGCCCGTTTCCCATTAACAAAAAACTCAAACCAACCGGAAGGCTCGGGATAGCCTGTTCCATACCCTGTTGCCATGGGAAAGACAAAGACTACATCCCTTTCTCCCAGATCTTCGGGTACGTTTTCCGTTAACCAGGAAAAAGAGGGTTTGCCCCATTGATCGATCTTCCATGCCTCGTATACATTTATAAATGAAGCAATAGGCCACCGCTGGTGATCCGACCGCCCGCTGCCTGCCGGCCTCGACAGCCCGTCCACAAGCTCTACGTTAAACTGCCCCCGAATGATCTTTTTAATTTCCGGAGTTCCGTACCGTCGTTTTTCTTCCGGATCAAAAGGTATGTTCATACAATTCCTCCGCAGGTGTAATAGGTGTTATTCGACCCATATTGGTGATGACCAGGCCATTTCGCCGTCAGCCTGGATAATTTTAATAAAGTAGTTCTCAGGCTCCCGCCCGTGTGAAACAGACAGATCGATTTTCTCTTCCCTGCTCCGACATTCGATCTTCTCTTTAATCGTACCATTTTTGAACAGCAGTATATTATTGATTATGTCCGTCCCGCGTACTTTTATGCTGAGGTTCAATTTTCCGGCGGAATGATTTCCATCTAGCACCGATCCCATGACAGCATCTTCGATCCGGAAATCCAGTACGATTTTAGCCCCTGTTGTGGCGTAACAGCGGCGGGCTTTAAGAGCATGATAAACATCCTCACGCGAAAGACGGCCGGCCAATACACATGCCCGGCCGCTCCCGAGGTAATGGCCCAAATACCTCTGCTTGTAACACCACTGGGCATTCCCGGGACACCCGTCATGACTATCACTCGAAGCTGTAAATCCCAATTTGCAGCCAGTCTTCATAAAGTTTATGTATGCCAGTTCGTTTACCCGGTCGTTGTTAAGCGTAACCGGGTCGTCCGGCTCCAAAGAATTACCCCAGCAGGAGTAGATCTCGATAAGCCGGTCGTATTTAGGATTATAGAAATGACCCAGGTTAAGAGGGATCTGCATCGTGGAAGGATGATGCGGTATGGTAATCGCCTCGGCTTTCAGAGCATCCAGTTTTCCCCACAGAACAAGCGGAGAAGGCTGTGTATCGGATTCAAAGACAGCCTGCCGCTTTTCCCCGCTATTCGGGAATCCGGGCATGTGAACAGCATCCCCGTACGAAGGAATAAGAGGCATATTGTCACCCAGGTAGTACACATTTCGATGGCCGTAACTTCGGCTGCTCCATTCATAGCCGTGAATCGTTATGAATTGTCCGCCTGTTATCGATTCGTTGTTCAGCTTTTTCAGATTTTCCCAATCCTCAGGGGACAGCTGCCAGTCATGATCGGTAATACTCAGAAAATCCAGGCAACTGATATCTCTTGCATATTCTACCTGCTCGCTCCACTTACCGGTTCCACAGGTGTTACGTCCCTCTGAGGATTCACCGCTATGAGAGTGAATATCACCATAGAATATTTTGTAATCATCAACAGAATAATCACCGCCGGTCTCCAGGTAATCTATTGCAGCAAACATATTTATGTTTCTAAACGGTTCCGATTGGACTTTCCCTACCCTGACCCAGTTTGCCGAAGCCTGCCGGGAAGAGGGCCGGATCATTATCCCGCAGTTCCTGCCCGGCCGGATCATAGACCGCGGCACCTTCAGCAGTGCAAGACCCATGGAAACACCAGACTCGTCTTTAATCTGTGAATCCAGGGTGAAACTCTCACCGTAAGGAGTTACTTTGATATACTTTTGAAAGTAGGCAAGTGTACAATCCTCTTTAATCCATCTTCTGTTTTCCCTCACTACCGTAAAAGAGAGTAAATACCGATTATCCACATAAAGATCGAATTTTGACGCAGGCTGCGGGAAGGGCGATCCGTTTCCGAAAGACATTACCCAGGTAAATACTACGTGGTCTGCTTTTAAAGGCTCCTGAACCTCCGCGGTTTCCCAGGCAAGAAACGATTCACTCCCAGCTGACATTTTATAAGCTGCCTTTAACTGGGTAAAAGAGTATCTCGGCGCTGTTCCTGTTTCTACTTGATTGTATGCTTTCAGCTGGCCGAACCCTTCTGTAAGCTGGATGCCGTATTCCTTTCTGACAAGCCCTACTATCTCTTTACCGCTGTATCGACGTTTTTCAGGATTAAACAAATTCAAAATACATACCTCTTTTGATTATCCTTTTCGTCCGCTAATAGCAATTCCCCGGATAAAATATTTTTGAAGTGAAAAGAAAAGTATAAATACCGGAACAATCGAAATGAGCGTACTGGCCATTAGAAGTTGATACTGAGGAGAATCCCCTTCCATTGTTAAAGACAGGAGTTTCAAGCCCAAAACAATAGTGAATTTCTCGATCGACTGAAGGTAAATGAGAGGCTGCAATAATGAGTTCCAGGTATATGTCACAGAAAAGATAATGACAACGAGAATTGCGGATCGGGATAAAGGAATAATTATTTTTCTTAAGATGGCAAATGAATTACAACCATCGATAACCGCCGCTTCATCCAGCTCCTTCGGCAGTCCCATTAAAAACTGACGCATAATAAAAATAGGAAATGCCTGAACGGCAAACCATTGAGGTATAATCAAGGGATAAAACGTATCGATCCAGTTTAAATGATAGAACATAATAAATTGAGGTATAATTATGATTTGAGCAGGCAGGAACATCATGCTGAGCACTATACCGAAGAGTACATTTCTAAACCGGAATTTAAACCGTGCAAAACCATAAGCAACAAGGATGGAAGAGACAACGGTACCAATCGTGCTGAAAAAAGTAATGATGAATGTATTGGCAATAAACCTGGCGAAAGGCACATCCTTGAATACGTCTAAGTAATTGGATAATCTGACCGGATGAGGAAACCATTGCGGCGGGTAGGTAAATAACGTACCAGTAGTTTTAAGAGAGGTGGTTACAGTCCAGAATATAGGAAAGAGAAAAATAATAGATAAAATACCGGCAGTTGAATACACAAAGATTTTATTCAGGTTTTTTGAAGCTTGTTTTCCGCGAATATTCATTTTCATCAATACATCTCCATACCGTAATGTACCCACCGTTTGGAAAGTTTAAAGTACAGAAGGGTAAAAAGGAGAAGGAATACAAAAAAGATCCAGGCCAGGGAACAGCCATAACCAAGTTGAAAATATCTGAAAGCTTTGTTATAGAGATGTATGGCGTAAAAAGTAGTGGACTTCAGCGGCCCTCCCCGTGTTGCAACATAAGAAATCGCAAAAACCTGGAAAGCGCGCATTACTGTAGTGATAATATTAAGGAATATAGCCGGAGAGAGAAGAGGGAGAGTGATATGTATGAATTTATCAAACATATTTGCTCCGTCTATCTCTGCCGATTCATAAAGCCGTTCCGGGATTTCCTGAAGACCGGCAAGGAAAATGATCATTCTGGGTCCGCCTATCTTCCAGAGCTGCATAATAATAATTCCCGGTTTGGACCACTCAGGAGACGCAAGCCAACGGGGAGGTTTGGAAATTCCAAGTTTCATCAGAAGGTAATTTAATATCCCGAAATCAGGAGTAAATATCCAAACCCATATAAGCGCCATGGCTACTATGGGTGTTACCGAGGGCAGGTAAAATATGGTTCTGAATATCGATATACCTTTAAACTGATTATTAAGCAGCAATGCAAGAGCCAAAGAACCTATGGTGGCAAGGGGAACGAAAAAAGCAACGTACCAGACAGTATTCTTTACACTTATCCAGAAAATATCATCCCCGGTTAATGCTTCGACATAATTACTTAAACCTACGAACTTTGGAGTGGATGCTAAACTGTACTTACTAAAACTAAGTACTATCGAATAGAGCATCGGCCCCAATATAAACAGCATAAAACCAACTAACCAGGGTAAAATATATAGAATGCCGGTTAGTGACTGCCGTTGTAAATAATATCTCTGCCGCATATCAGACCACCCCTTCATAAAAGCATTTTCAGTTATATCCGGCCTGTATGTAACCTGGCCGTCTTTATAAAGCCGTGCCGGCTGTTCTTAAAGGAACAGCCGGCCGTTTCCCAATTCAGGGAGCTTCCTTGTCCAGCACTTTCTGAACTTTACCATTTAATTCTCTGCACCCTGTTGCAGGATCTTTCTTTAAATACCAGATTTCTTCCAAACCGGAGTTAATAACATCCCGGACTTCATTCGTTCTCAGGTTTGCAGGTACAGGATAAGGTTTGGCGTATTTAAAAAGTTTCATGAAATTTGCATATGGTTGAAAATCCATTAGAGGACTATTATCGACAATTTCAGGAATTACACAGGGAAGACCGCCAAGATCATTCCACGCTTTTTCTGTCGCTCTGCTGCCGAGGAATTTGATTAATTCCCACGAAGCTTCCGGTTGTTTTGTATTTGCAAGCATGCTGTAGAATGCCCATACGGATGCAGATGAGACTTTGCCTGCTTTTCCGGTCGGCACTATCTGAACATCCCAATTGAAAGGTTTGCCTTTTGCATAAGAGCGTAAATTGGCAATATAGCCATAACCGCCGATCATCATTGCTATCTGTCCTGAACCAAATCCGCTGATCGAGGACAAGTCACTCTCAACAGGCAGTTGAGTTTTATCCTTTATAAGACTAACAATAAACTTTACGGCTTCGATAGATTCCTTCGTGCCGAGAAGTGATTTCTTTCCGCTTCTGTCGACATATCCTCCGCCGAACGATTCAAGAACATTCAAGGCTCCGTTTTCACTTGCTAAATTAGCGATTCCCCAGCGGTTCGTTTTCCCGGCTCCGTTCGAGTGCTTTGCTGTTTTCCCGGCTAAATTACGTAGATCGTCCCATCCCCAGTCCTCTTTCGGATATGCCAGGCCGGATGCATCGAAGACATCCTTGTTGTAAAAAATAGCTCCGAAACCGGGATTGCCATTTCTGGGAAAACCAGTAAGTTTCCCGTCAAAGGTAGCCGCCTCGATAGATTTTGGGTAGTAGATACTCATATCGATGGTATCTGTTTTTATAAAAGTGTTAAGATCTTTCAGCATGCCCTTTCTGGCGTAAAATGGAATGAACTTTGTGTTTAACCAGAACACATCGGCACCTTTACCAACAACGGAAGCCAGCTGTATCTTCTCGAAATATTCGTCGATTGCAAAAGCAGCCCAGAGCAGGTTAACCTTTATGTTGGGATGTTCGCCGGTGAATTTATTAAGAATTTCCCGGTAAAATTTAAGCTGCCTTTTTCCTCCGCGCATCATAAAAGAAATCTTGGCCGATTGCTCTTTGGATTTTCCCGATTCTCCCTGACCTGCGGCCCATGATAACAATGGCAGCAGCAGCAGAATAGCCATCACGGAAATAATGAGAGTTTTGCGGCATTTCATACCTGCCTCCTTAATTATTTATTCCCCAAAACTTAAGGGGTATTACCATATATAGTTTGCTCGTTATATCTGTTCTTTGCCGCCCGATTATGATTTAACAGATTTCCGGACAATCAGGGGACACCTTAAGTACTTTTTTTCAGGGGCGGCAGTACCTTTGTCCCTTATTATTTGTCCCAGACGTTCCGCAGCCATTCTACCCATCTCCCGAAGCGGTTGACGATGTGTCGTTAACGGAGGATCGAGGTATGCGGCAACAGGAAAATCATCAAAGGAAATAACAGAGATGTCATCCGGGATATTAAAACCTCTTTCTTTTGCCGCTTTGTATACACCAATCGCAAGGAAGTCGCTGCACAGAATAACAGCGGTCGGAAGATTTTTTCTGCTTAAAAGCCGGTGCATTCCTTCCGAGCCTCCCTCCTCATTCCACAAAGTGATATCATCTATTATCCAATCCCTGTGGATCGATAATCCTGCTGCGGCCATCGCTTTCTTATATCCTGCAAAGCGGTCCTTGTGGTTCGTCAGATTAAGCCAGCCTCCTAAAAAGCCGACAGCCTTATGATCGTGGTTGACAAGATACTCCACTGCCTGCTCTGCGGCTGAAAAGTTATCGCTTTCTACCAGATCGACATCGATATCCGGTTCGCAGTTATTGATAACAACACACGGCAGGTTGTGCTTCCTGACTATCCTGTGATACTTTTCATTGAATTTCGGCTCCAGCCAGAGAACCCCGTCCAAACGGTTGAATATCCGAACCTGCCCAAACTCGTTAAACTCGTTTTCGATCAGATCGGAATGAATGATTACGGTATTGCAGCCGAATGAGTATATTCCCTCATCGACAGCTTCAATAATATTCGAAAGATAGTAACTACCGAGTTTGTGCCTTTTAAATGTATCGACTACTCCGATTAAACGCGGTTTAAAAGCGAGCATTCGCGGCTGGTAATTGATTTTCTGCAGATAACCGAGAATCCGCTCCCGCGTTTCGGGATTTACATCCGGTTTATTGTTTAAAACACGCGATACGGTTCCGATTGAGACATTTACAGCCTTTGAAATTTCCCTGATGCTATTCTTTTCTTTTTTTTGCATTATTTCCTCTTGACATTTCCGTTACAATATCGTAAATGTTACGGTACATAATAGATATTGTCAAGAGGCAAACGGACTTTTTTTATAAAATATTTCAGGGAGGTTGTTGATTAGTGCCTGATTACATTGGAATCGATATCGGCGGTACAAAAACAGCAGTTATACTTGGCAGAGCCGGCCATGAGAAGGATAAGCTGATAATAGTTGACCGGGACAGTTTTGCTACAAAACCAAACGATAGTTTCGAAATCCACCTTAACACTATATTTACCCGTCTTTTAAAGCTTTTAGAGAAAAACGGCAAAACAACGGAAGACATCCGCCGGATCGGTATTATTTGCGGCGGTCCCTTAGACAGTAAAAAAGGAGTACTCCTCTCCCCGCCGAATATACACAGGTGGCACAACATCCCGATAATTGAATTGGTGGAAAAAAAGCTTGGTGTCCCTGCCAGGCTTCAAAACGATGCCGATGCCTGTGCAGCAGCCGAATGGAAGTACGGCGCAGCTAGAGGTTACAGCAATATTATTTTCCTGACATTCGGTACGGGAATGGGTGCTGGTATCATATTGGACGGAAAACCGTACTGCGGAGCCGGTAATATGGCCGGTGAGGTGGGGCATATCCGTTTATGTGATTATGGTCCTGTCGGACATGGTAAAGCAGGGTCTTTCGAAGGGTTTTGCAGCGGCGGCGGCATAGCACAACTTGCCCGGATGATGGTTATCGAAAGAATTCAAAGCGGCCGGAGCGTATCTTTTTGCAGAACCATGGAAGA
>QILZ01000135.1 GCA_003233545.1 Spirochaetales bacterium | reverse complement strand
GGGTGTATGTCTATGCTGAAATTATATGAAGGATCAAGATTGATGTGTGCCCCGCCTTCAAACAACAAATTGGGTATCCCGACAGGCTTTGTAAGGTCGGGTATTAATTTCAGAAACACCGCATGATCATAACCTCCCAGTAATTCCACTCCTATCTCAAAGTTCTTTGAGAACCTGTCGGAATAGAGTAGACCCAGCATTCCAAAGTATTGATTGTTGTTCCACTTTCTCAGGTTCGTCTAAGTCCCTGCTGTCGAATGTCATCATCCCGAACTTTACTGTCGGCTGAAGTACGGGCAGGGGTGGAATCGGTACCCTGATAGCTCCAGATACTTCATATAAGTTGAATGTGCTCCCATATTCGGCAAAGGCAGAGAGATTTTCGTATTCAACCCCTATCGATACGGGAAACCTGTAGTGGGTATTGTAGTTTATAGCTTCCTGCCCAAAGAACCCTGCTGCTGCTACTACAAAACTTAAAACGACTAATATTATTACTTTTTTAATATCAGTTTCTCCTTAAAAACTTAATCATTAGGCAAGAGGTCGATTATACGAAGGCCGCTACTGCCATCTGCAACATAAGCATAAGAACCTCTTACAGCCACTTCATATGCATAACCGGGAGTGTCATAGGAGTCTATTTCAACAGGTTTGGTTGGATCGGAAACATTAATTATGCGAAGGCCGCTACTGCCATCTGCAACGTATGCATAGCAACTTCTTACAGTTACTCCATTTGCATAACCGGGGGTATCATACGATCCTGCTTCGGTAGGTGATGAAGGATTAGAAATATCGATTATACAGAGGCCGCTAGATCCATCAGCAACATAGGCATAAGAACCTTCCACAGTAACTCCATTTGCTCTACCAGGAGTATCATAAGAACCTACCTCAGTAGGTGATGAAGGATTAGAAATATCGATTATAAGAAGTCCATCCGTATCATCTGCAACATATGCATAAGAACCTCTTACAGCAATATCATTTGCCCTACCGTATGTGACAGACAATCCTATTCCCAAAGGTGATGCAGGATTAGAAATATCGATAGTCTTAAGACCCATATAATTATCAACTTCATAAACATAGGAGCCGTTTGCAGTTAATCTATATGCATTAGTATGTGTGCTATACGATCCTGTTTCGGCAGGTGATGCAGGATCAGAAATATCGATAACACGCAAACCACTGTCTCCATCTGCTATATATGCATAAGAACCTTCTACGGTAACTCCCTTTGCACTGCCGGGAGTGTCAAAATTTCCTACCTCAGTAGGTGATGAAGGATTAGAAACATCGATTATTCGAAGGCCATCATCACCATCAGCAACATATGCATAAGAACCTTCTACGGTAACTCCGTCTGCACTGCCAGAAGTATCATAATAACCTATTTCCTGTGGTAATGAAGGGGTTGAAATGTCAACAACCCAAATAGTATTACTCCATGTAGTAACGTAAGCGTATAAACCATTTAACACTACTACATAGGAATATCCCGGTATATCAATGCGGGCGGACTCAAAGGGTGATGCAGGACTTGAAATATCAATAATACGAAGTCCACTATAGCCTCCAGTTACATAGGCATGTGAACCTCTAATTGCTACTACACTTGCATATCCCAGTGTATCAATATAGCTAACTTCAATAGGATTTAAAGGATCAGAAATATTGATAATCCTAAGACAGCTATCAGAAGCAGTTACATAAGCATACGAATCTTTTATTACTACAAGGTTGGCATGATCCGGTGTATCGATATGGCTAACTTCAATAGGATTTAAAGGATCAGAAATATCGGTGATCCTAAGACCGCTATTAGAAGTAGTTACATAAGCATATGAATCTTGTATTGCTAATGTATTTACATATCCCAGTGTATCAATATGACCAACCTCAATAGGATGTAACGGATTGGAAATATTGATGATCCTAAGACCATCATACCCAACAGTAACATACGCATATGAATTTTTTATTGCTATGAAAAATGCAGAACCTGGTAAATCAATATGGCTTACCTCTATGGGATGTGACGGATCAGAAATATCAATAACACGAAGGCCTTCATTTCCAGCAGTTAAGTACGCATATATGCCACTTATTGCTACCATAACTTCTTTTCCCGGGGTATCAATAAAACCAATCGCTACGGGTGCCGCCGGGTTTGAAACATCAAAAATCTGAAGACCGCTACTATCATCACCAAAAGGATTTTGACTTGCAATATACGCATATGAATCATGAAACACTACAGATGACATTGCTGATACACTATCAAAATGAGCAACAATAGCTTGTGTTGGAGAAGGAAACGGATCTATTTGCATTGAATTAGAAAAACTCAAATTATTGTTATATTTTGCAGGTTTAACGGCATAAAAGGAATTAATACCTCTCTCTACTGCAGAATCGATAAACTGGCTGCTGGTAGTAGTTCCCGAAATATTTACAAATGTTCCGTCCCTTGAATTGGATTTCCACACCTCATACTGGTCGGCTCCGGCAACAGAGTTCCATTGTACCAAAATAGAACCATACTGAGGCGTCAGTATCGGGGCAAGATGGGCAGGCGAAAGAGGCAGTGCTTTGGCCACATTGGACCAGTTATCGTCTCCGGAACTGGAGTTTGCTTTTAGTATAAATGTATGCAATTCTCCATTTTTTAAACCTTTAAGCATATACGGTGAAGTAGCATTTTCTATCTTTTTAGAAAATTGTTCGCTTGGTATTATATTGGAAGTTTCATAATAAATCGTATAGCTCTCGGTCATAGGTACGGGATCCCAGCTTAAGGTAACCTGTCCGTTTCCTGCCTCTGCCTTAAAAGAGGGAATTGCTCCTTCATCGAGCAGTGTTACTTTTGTATTTATTACATTCCCGTTCCAGTCCTCTGCATATACCGTTACAATTATCATTCCCGAAAATCCGGAAGCAGGAAAATTAAAGCTGAAAGTACCATCATCTTTTACCGTAATATCTACTCCGGTATCAGTTCCCTCGATAATGGGAGGATTTATTGTATAGTAGAGCCTTTTCACCCCTCCCTCACTGCCTCCGGAGGTAGAAAAGTCACTTACCTTTCCCTCAATAACAACAGTCGCTGCATATGAACTTCCATCTACAGGAGATGTTATCTCTATTGTTGGCGCAGTTTTATCCTTAATCCTGAGGAGCATCTTCTCATCTATCGGAAGTGTGCAGTAAACAACCAAAAGCGATATTCCCGCTAATAAAGCAGCGGCAATTACTGCAAGAAGAGAAATGTTTTTCTTAAAAAACTTCATCTATATTCCCCCTTCCGGTTCGTTCTGTAAATATTTGTAACAATACTGGAGCGGTGAAAAGACTATACTTATAGAAAAAACTTACACTATGCTAATAATTATACCATGGCTTAAATCTAAAAATTGTCGGTAAAGGAAGTTTTTTTAACCCGAAAAGAATTTTTTAAAAAAAATGTATAGTATTTTCATTTGTATCAAAAGAATACTAAAAATCCGGAAGCATATCGATGATATTTAACCCCGATGTTTCGGATGCAGCGTAAATATACTTACCGCTGAATGTAACATTATAAGCAGATAACGGATCACTTTTCCCTGCCAGCATAGTTGCTGATGGATCAGAAACGTCAACAACCTTAATCCCATAATTCCCATCGATAATAAATACTAGCGTGAGTTTATTATAAATTCTAAATAAAATAAAACTGCAGTCCCGTATATCATTGTATAGCAAAGACTAATGACTTTATAATTGTAACTATTCGGTGAACCTGTAAGGAACGAATGTACTATGAATAGAGAAATTGTTTAAAATTATTTTTTAAGTGGTAAAGGTTAATATTCTTTTTCGGCAAGGTTATTTTTCTTCCCCAATATACTTTTCCAAGACCTTTTGTCTGGCCAACATAAATACAGTTAGATGCTTTGTCGCAGGTAATTTCTCTTGATCAACGAAACTTTCAAGTAATACCGGTTTATATTTGTACCTATCGTACCAATCATATGGAAAACGTTTTATTACCATCGAGAGAAGCCGTGAAGCAAGGTTATGTGAAGTAACCCAGGGAAGTATGAGGAATCTTGCATTATTAACAATGATATTCCATGTTTCAATATGAGTCGAGTCATCTGTTCGATTTCCAGGATACGTTTTGTAGTGAACCGGTACAGCTCCGTCAGAAGATATACTCAAACTGAAAACTAATTGTTTTAAATACGGCCTTTAATCTTTACTATTACCGTGTGTAAGTTCTAACCCTGTCCTGGTTTTAGCGGGTATTTTACCATAAGCTTTTACTGTAGTTGAATCATTAAGAATCCGAATAAGATCAATGTCCATAACTTCTTTCATATTAAGCACTATTTTTGTCATTAAAGATGCTCGGGCTGCAAAATATAATTTATTTAATAGGTACGCAGAGTTCCACGGGCAAGCCCGTGGGGTATCCAGTACGCCTGGCATGGCGTACGTGCTGCACTCTTGGTGTGGAAGCACCAGAAGACAAATAAATACAGGCAGCCGTTCCGGACGGAAGGACAACATCAACAAGGCAAGGACATCGTCAGAGATGACGGGTCTGTAGGAAGCTATAGAAGCGAACCTGTGTACGCAGCGAACAGCGAACCGGCTTATGACTTTTAATACAGTCTTTTCTTTTCCCGAAACTATACTCCTGGTTCTTAATTTTCCAAGCCTTGTATGTATTTTCCAAAATCACTATCATTATAAAAGAATTATTATCATTACTTGGAGCAATTATTGATAGCTAATAAAAAACCGAATTTTCTACTTATTATGACGGACCAGCAACGATTCGATATGCTCCATGCTTGTAATGGCGGGGCTTGCAGCTCTCCCGGCTTAGACGAACTGGCCAGGACCGGTGTAAACTTCGTAAATGCTCATACTGTATGTGCACTTTGTTCTCCTGCCAGAGCTTCTGTTTTTACAGGTATGTACCCGCATAAGCATGAAATGATGAATAATTGTGATATGTTCTCAACCATTCGTAATAACCTGCCGCATCCGGAGATGTTTCTTCATCCACTTTTAGGGAAAAATGGTTATAAATTGGGTTATTTTGGGAAATGGCATATCGATTCGGATATTTCAGCAATAGATCGTGGTTTCAAAGGCATCTCCACTCCCGGATATGGACTGGATCCGGATGCAGGTTATGGGTTTAGAACCAGGCCGGTTAATGAGTATGATAACTATATCAAAGAAAAAGGCTTTAAATTACCAAAGTTTCACACTACCGTAACTACCGATCAGGATTTGGTAATGGCCGGATATATCGATGATCCTGTTGAGGCATCGGTTCCCTATTTCCTGACAGAGAAGGCAATTGAATTCATGCGGTCACAGACCCGGGATCGGTTTCCCTTTTTTATTACCCTGCAGTTTTGGGGTCCGCATGAGATAAGTAAACCTACATATTCTTTTCTTAAGTGTTATCCTTCTGATAAAATTCCTTTATGGGAAAATTATACCGACAATCTTAAAAATCGTCCTTACCAATACTTAAGGCAACGGGATGAATTTGAATGCTGGTATCATGGCTGCAGCAGGCTTGGACCGGGAAAATGGAAAAAAATTATAGCATCCTATTATGCACATAGTACGATGATTGATAACGAAATACTTCGTATATTAAATGAGCTGACTAAATTGGGTATCGATAAAAACACTGTAGTTCTGTTTACTACAGATCACGGCAATTATTCCGGAGCACGGGGTGGGCTTTTTGATAAAGGAGTGGCTATGTTCGAAGATATTTATCATATTCCACTTTTTATTCGCTGGCCAAAAATAACCACTTCCCGTATTCAAAAGCAGCTGGTTACTAATATGGACATAATGCCGACTATTCTGGAAATGGCCGGGATCGATATACCCGGTAGTCTGCATGGTCAAAGCCTGGTTCCCTTATTAAAGAATGAGAAGGCCATAGGAAGAGATAATTTTATGGCTCAAAATCATGGAACCTATTATCTGCATTCCCAACGTATGCTCCTATGGGAGC
The DNA here is from genome assembly GCA_003233545.1 of Spirochaetales bacterium. Classification (GTDB taxonomy): domain Bacteria; phylum Spirochaetota; class Spirochaetia; order SZUA-6; family SZUA-6; genus SZUA-6. The sequence continues at coordinate 9,386 of QILZ01000135.1, read as the reverse complement.
ATTACAAATATGTGTTTACTCCATACGCTATCGATGAAATGTATAATCTGAAAGAAGACCCGCAGGAACTTCGAAATTTGCTGCCTGAACTGGAAGGCAGTAAAGTCGTTCGGGAATTAAGAAATAGATTGTATAAGACGAGCAAATTATATGATGATCCCATAAGTACGGTGATTAAAGGATATCACCGGAAGGACATTCATTAAACATTCTATATTGTAGATATATTAGTTAATAAGGATAATCTGGTTTGAAAAGAAAAAATATCCGTAAGTATTATAAACAACTTATACTCAATGAAGTCTTTTCACAAAAAACTTCAAGAGTTGAAATTGCCAGGAAATATTCCATTAGACCAGCTACTGTAACGGAAATTATTCAGGAATTAATAACCGAAAACAAAATTGTCCAAACCGGAAAAATGAACAACAAAAAAATCGGCAGGAATAGAATTGCCCTTTCTGTAAATCCCGATTATAGATATATAATCGGTGTCTATATTAATGAGTACTATGTCTATGGAGTGATAATAAGTTTCGCAGGTAATATTGTAAAAAGTATAAAAATAAAAAATGCGCAACCGTTTTACAATATTATTATTGATAATTTAAATAATATTATCGAAATGCTCATGAAAGAAGTACCTTATGCTAAAATTCAAGGAATCGGGATTGCATCTGTCGGCGTAATCGATGAAAACTCCGGGGTATGTGTAAAAACATCCAGAATTAAGGGTTTTAATAATATTAACTTGAAGAAGGTGGTAAAGAGTAATTTTAGGTCCGAAAATAATTTAGAGGTAACTGTACGAATGGCTGTAAAAGCACAATTGCTTGCTGAAAAGTGGTTTGGTATAGCGGTTAATAATGATTTTGTTGTCTATTTACAAATCGAAGCGGGAATTGCAATTAGTGTGATAAATAAAGGTAAAATCTACATGAGTTCAAATCCGTCTGCAGGCCTCTTAGGACATACGATTATCGACCAAAATATAATCAGGGGTAACAATTTTAATAGCAGGGATGGTCATCTTGAAGCATTCTTAAATGATAAAAGGATTATTGAAGAATGTAATAAAGCTTTAAAGAGTGATCCGGCGCACCATTTAACTCTGGATGAAATATTATTTAAAGCAAAAAATGGCGATTCTACAGTTATTAATACAATCCGTAAGTTTATAAAGTATATCGCTATAGCCGTTGCAAATACATACAACATATACGGACCCGATAACATAATACTTGGAGGCCGTATATCCGAGATTTCCAATATATTTCTTCCTGAAACAATAAGAATGGTAAAGAAAATGTTAATTTTCCCTCCGGAAAAAGAAGATTTTATTAAAATATCAAAAATCGGTGTATTTGCAGGTAGTATAGGTGCAACTATTCCTTTTTTTGAAATATTTTATGCCATACCTGAACCAACAAGAAACTTTAACAATAATTAATACCCAAACCTGGTAATTGTAGATGGGATACTCTGTGCTCCTAAAACTGTTTTTTCTATAAATAACTCAACTTTTACTCAATAGAGTAATGATAAGGAAATAAGTTCAAAGATGCCTGCTTCGGGCTTTGACTGCAATTTTCGGAATTATTTCTCATTTTCTTGATTTGTTTTCCATCCTGTGATATAGAGCTTATTAATTAATTATTACTTGATTAAGAATGTTGCGAATAAAAGATACGTTAAGAGCAGTTAAATTTACTTTTATATTACCTCTATTGATATTTTCCGGATGTTTTTATTCAGTTCCGCTTTTAAATAATCCGTACGATCCCTTGTACAGCCATAAATCTAAGAACTATTTTAGCATGAATGGTACTATTGTTAATAAAAATGTGAATATCAATATAGAAAATGCAAAAGCATTTTACGCGCCGGAACAGAGCTATGGAGATAACGGCGTTGCTATAAGGATATTGGACCCCAATAATACTTCCATTGATAATACCGGTATCGATATAGCAACAAATGCTTTAATAACAAGCGGTGCATTGTTAGATATTGCAGGTGATAATATTGATATTTATGTGCTCAGCAAGGAAAATGAAGATACTTATGGAGGTTGGGGCAGCCATGGATCAAGTGGTTCTCTAAATATAGAATTGTTTGCAGGAGACCATTTTAAGGGAACTTACTCTGTTCAGGAAGAAGATGGGACTTCCGTATCAGGGAGTTTTGATGTTTATATATCTAATTGACAATTAAGATATAAATGCTGAATTATAGAGGTGCTTAATCAAAATGATTACAAAGTTTAAAATTTTGTTAGCTTTTTCTTTTCTGATTTCAACTGTCACAGGTGTAAAAGCAGAAACTAATCTGCCTAAACCCCGAATTGGTATTATCTCGATGATAAATACTACAAAAGATACCCGATATGATATCATATGCAGTACCGTAACAGAAACTATTTCAATCACGCTTAAGCTTATCGGTAAATATAGAGTAGAATCTATCAGCGGAATAAATCCGTATAAGGAAACGCTTAGAGATGCTCAAAGGTACGCGAAAGAGAAAAAACTGGATAACATGATTTTTGGAAAAGCTTATTTAAACAGAGACAAAAACATAGTGTTTGAAATGTCTCTTTATGATAAGAAAAAGAATAAAATTACAATAACTGAAAGAGCAGTTGCAAAAAGTATTTTTGATATTTTTAATGCTTCCGACCAGCTCGCATCGAATCTTGTAGGGAGGTTTAGCGGATATCATATTGGGTTTGGTGTTATACAGTTAAAAAATAACGGTGAGCAGGGTGATTTTAGTGTTTATATCGATAATAATTTTATTGCTAAAAACAGTTTCAATATAAAGAAGGTTTTAAATGGTAATCGTTTGGTAGAAATACGACAAAAAAGGATGCTTGGGGAAGTTACTATTTTTAGAAAGGAGCTGGATGTAAAAGAGGACAGTACCTATAATATTGGTTTTTCCATACCCTATCTTACAGAAAAGGAAAAACAATATTTAGATGGGATTAAAAAAAAGATTCGAAAAGAATGGAATAATGGTAAAGATTCAGAGACTATAAACCGGTTATTTACAAAGGTCCTCAATTTACTGGATGATATATCATATAGCAAAGCTATAAAGAAAGAGAAGGATAATTTTGAAGAACTCTTTGCAGAATACAGGATAAAAGAAAATAGAAGGGATATTAAAGACAGTTTTTTTACTCCCGATGTTGCTCTGTTAAATAATGCTGTAACTTTATATTTAAATGCAGATTCTTATCTTAAACCTGAATATATAAAATCCGGAGTAGAGAAAAATACAGCATTGCTTGCAAATATATTTGGGATAAAAGCATCATTTTATCTTTCTAAGCAGGAATTAAAAAAAGCAATTGCATCTTATGGAAAGATATTTGAAATTTCCACTTTTATAAGTCCGGTAGACTACTATCAGTTTAATGAGGAGAAAAATTATATAGGTAATGTAATAAGTTCCAGAAACAAAATAGATACAAATGTAGTATTCCCTTCCTTTATTCTTACGGCTGCACTTGGATTGGGAGGTATTTCGGGTTATTTCTGGTATGACAATACAGGGAAAAAGCTTGCAGATGAAGGAAGCAATTTGTATGCACAGTATGAAGTTTCTACGGACTCTGATAAGCTTAAGAATCTTCATAATGAAATTAAGAATAAGTACACTTTTGCAAACCTGGCGGAAATAACGAAATGGGGAGGGCCTGTATTATCGGCAATAATGGCTGGAGTAAGTGTTTATGCTATAATAAACAAATTAACTGCGAAGAAACGGGTTACAGGAGATAGATTAGCAGGTTATTTGGGTGAAAAGATAAAACTTTCGAAGGCAGCATATAAAGGTCATAAGAAAATAAATGGCAAAGAACTTATAGTAATTACGAACCCTACCGGAATGATGGTATATTTAAATGGGAAAAAATATGGGAACAGCCCTATAAGGTTAAAGGGGCTTAAAGAGAATCAGGTAAAAATCACAGCACGGGATGACTGGTTTAAAGAAGTTAGTGAAAAAGTCAGACTTAATAAAGACAGGAATATAGTTTTCTTAAAGAGCGGTAAAAGTAAAAAATACCCGTCTGATATGGAAACAAAATCATACACTATTGAGAATAACGGGTACTTTCTTTCGTGGAAGAAGGTAGAAGGAGCGGATCATTACATTGTTCAGGCAGGAAGAATCGGAGAAAAAAAAGTATTAGGTGATATTTTATATGAAAACTATGATGTAAAGGGAACAGAAATTGTATTTAAGAAAAAATGGAATTCAAAAGGGTATCAGGTTTTTAGAATATGTGCAGTAAATAAGAATGGTATTAGAAGCAAATGGAAAGAAGGTTCTATAAGCACTTATATATCTTCTAAGAATTATTCTAAATTAAAGAAATCATCGTATAGAGCTTTATTGTTTTATATTGGTATCGGAGGGGGAATATCATATGATTATGGTAACTTTACAGTACCGGTGCCTGTTAATTCAGGATTAAATATATCGTTTGGCGGAAATATTTACTGGGGTGCAGATGTCTATTATATTTTTAATGCTCCGCCTGGTTATCCCGTACCGGTCCCTTCTATAATACTCTTTAATGGATTTAAGAAAATCTCTCATATATTCAGTGCATTATATTTACCATTGGGATCGAATAGTGGTGCGGCTATGTTTGGCTACGGTATAGCAAAGAATCACTTTATTTTATCATCTTTATTTGAGGCAACTTTCGCTTTTTCCTCTGTAAACGACCCGATTGCTCAGGCACAGGCCTTAATATCTGTAGGTTACATGTTTTAGGATGAAAAGAGCCTATTTAAACATCATCGGGGTTTTTATATATCTTGTATTTTACCTGATAATTTTAGTACTTGTTAATTCCTGCTATCCTTTTTTCCGGCTGCCGGATTTAAACAATCCGAATGACCCTTTAAGTAATTCCGGAAGTAATTTATCTGCACCTGTATATTTTACAGTACCTACTAAAACAATAAATATGGATGGACTAAATACTTCCGGAGAGTGGGATAATGCTTCCTGTATTTATTTTAAAGATGCAGAAGGCGATGATCCTACCTCCTATACCGGCCTCGATCTAAAGAACATAAGACTGTACCAGGATGACAGCTATCTTTATATCTATATTGATTTTTATGACGGTGTACCGAATTCTACATGGACGAATGGCCAGGGGTTGTATAGAATAGATATTTGGCTCGATACAAGTGAAAATCCAGTTATAAAAGAATTTGATGTTGGTTTTAATGGAAGTTTATGGACCGTAGGATCACAGTATGAAACGCTGACAAATACATCTGTGGCAGTTAATCAGGTTATAGAAATTAAAACACCAAAAAGTGCAGTTGTAAATCTATCTTACTTTTATGTATCGTTTGTGGATTGGGGACCGGGTGGAGATGATGCTTGGGTTTACAGCCATTATGATTATAGCATATCACCAAGGCTTGGCAATCCTGATAATGCAACCCGCATTATTTTGTCTAATTAGCCGACTCGAAAAAAAGATAAATTTTACCGGAATCAAGTTCCACGTAGAGAATTTTAAAAAAAGCAGCCTGATTTTTATCAACCGGAAAGATTTGCATCATAATCATAACTGCTTCTGTTTTTATTTATATTTTTTTTATTATGCAGTGATTTTATTTGTTTATATTTGGATAATATCAATATTTAAAGGTATAATTATTAGGTATAAGCTTGTAATCTATACCGGTAAACGGCACATAAATAGAGGAGATTATTATGATTCCTTCATTGCGCAGGTATTTTTTTGTATTTACATTTGCTGCATTCATTATGGTTTTTTACTCTTGCCAAAAACAGGAAAAACCTGCTAAAAAACCTGAGGTGAAAAAAACAGAGCAGGTATCCGCCAAACCCGTAGAAACACCTACAGAGGCTGTGGAGATTTCTAATGAATTACATGCAATGATTACATTTTTATCAGGTGATGTGTATGTTTTTGATGGTTCTGACTGGCAGGAAGCAAATATCGGTGAATTTCTTAAAAAAGGTGATCTAATGAAGGTAGGCAAAGAATCGTACTGTGAAATACAATTCGGCAATACGGCTTCGATACGTGTACAGGCGGATACGGAAATTAAATTAAAGGATATATTATTACAGGTGCAGGACAATAATGTTAAAGTTGGTCTTATAACCGGGGCAGTTCTTTCTAAAGTAAGAAAACTTTCTAAAAATGACAGGTTCAGGATACAAACTCCATCTGTGATATGCGGAGTTAGAGGAACACAGTTCGGTGTAAGATTTAGTAAAGAAAAGGGTACTGTTGTTGCAGTGAAAAAAGGCAGGGTTTCTGTTTTACCTGCTGCTATCGATATCGACGCTATTAAAAAAGATTTAAAGGGTAAACATGAAGTATTGTTAAAGACAGTAGAAAAAATAGAAAAGGCAGCGCCAGTTGTGGATGCAAATCAGGAGATAAAAATAGATACGGCAGTTCTTAATAAAACAGAAAAAACTTTTAAAGCGGTTTCCAGGGAAATAGATCGAATAGTAAAGGCAAAAGAAGAGGTAACACCCGAGAAGGTAAAAGAAGTGGAAAAACTCGTTGTTCTGACAATTCGACAGGTAGAGAAACAAATTAGTGCCCCGAGAAAAATATCAAAGGAAAGTCTTAAACAATTGGATCCGGTAGAAAAAATAAAGATTATTGAAATCCCTGTCCTGCAGGAAACTGCAAAAGCAGAAGGCTCCCCGGAACAGTCGGCATCTAAAGGAACTATCACAGCAGAGCAAAAAAAGACAACTCTCAGTTTTGAAAAAATAGGAATAAGGGTGGAGCCCAAAGATGCAGAGATAATGTTAAATGGTGATTCTGTAGGCAGAGGTTCTTTCTTCGGGCTTTTTAAACAGGGTAATAAGCTTATCTTCCTCATTAAAAAGAACGGTTATGTTCCGAAGAAACTTGAACTTAACGTGATAAAAGGTTCCGGCAGGAATTATCAAATTAAACTTAAGGAGATGAAAGCAACAATCAAAGTAAATGTTATTCCCTCCGATGCAGAAATAATTATAAATGGCAAAAAGGTGGCAGAAGGTTCTTTTGCCGGTAATTTCTTATGGGGAGAAAAACTTTCAATAGATGCAAGGAAAGACGGCTATGTAGAAAAACGCATCAATATTAGTGTGGAAAAGAGTTCGGGAAAAACGTATCGACTTACACTTCAAGAAAAAAAAGAAACAATCGAAGTTAAAGCGGAACCTTTCGATGCAGAAATACTGGTTAATGGCACTAAGGTCGGAACGGGATTTTATTCCGGAAAATACAAATGGGGTGAAAATCTTTCCATTACAGCGCGTAAAAAAGGATATATAAAAAAAGATATAAGAGTCGTTACTGCCGAGGGTTCTGTCGGCATATACAATCTTAAACTGGAGAGGGAAAAAGAAGAAATCGGAATAAAAACAACTCCCATTGATGCGGAAATTGTTATGAACGGTATCGTAGTTGGAAAGGGAAGCTACTCTGCAGGGTTTGCAACAGGAGAGAAGGTATCCTTTAAGATCCAAAGGGATGAGTATTTTAGTAAAGAACTCACAATCGATATCAAGAAGGGTCATGGGAAAGTATATTCTGTTGTCTTAAAACCAAAAGCAATTCCGTACAGCTTTTCACCGACTGATAATAATATTGTAGGCAAAATTATTAGTTTCAGGGATAGAATTATTTTTGCGGATAACAAGGGTGTTCTGCATGCGGTGAGTAAAATGGGACGGAAAATATGGAGTACACATACAAAAAATATATCTAATGAAAATTCATTTCCTGAGCTTATAGGGAGCAAGATTTTCTTTTCAGGATCGGAAGAATTTTTAATCTCAGATGCTGTTACAGGTAATATCCTTTATAGAAAGGCATTAACCGGAGCTAATAACCACATGTTCGGCCGGCATATTGTTAGCTATGGTCAGAAAGCATTATTCCCGACAGATAATGCAATTAAAATTCTTGATATTAATACGGGCAGTACTATTAAAAAGATAAAAATACCCGGAGGTTCAAAGATGACCCCGTCTATATATAAAAATACTATTCTCATAGTAAACCAGCAGGGTGTCTTTTATAAGATAAATCCGAATAGCGGTAAGATTATTACAAAACTTCAAACCAGAGCAGTACAACCAGTAGCAGTAGCAGTGACAGTTCATGGAAATAAAGCATTTTTCCCGGGGAGAAGGGGTACTATAGTATGTATTAATCTGGCAAAAAATAAAATAATCTGGCAGAAAAAACCTGCAGGTGTAAAATCTATCGGGGTGTTTCAGGATTTGGAATACGGAAAAAACGGTATTTTTATGTTCGCAAAATCCACGATATATAGTTTTGCAGAGCTTAATGGCAGTTCCATGTTTCCTCCGGTTAAGGGTATTTCATCGCCGCCTCTTTATTATGACGGTTATCTTTATGCGGGCAATTTGGGTAGGGCATTGGTGGTAATAGATGCAAAAACAGGAAAAATAGTAAAATCACTCAAAGTTGGCGGTATTATCTCAACCCGCCCCGAAGCTGCTAAAGGCAGGATAATTGTAGGAACAAAAAATGGGAAGATCGTAGTTGTAAATCCTGAAGGAATTAAATAATATTCCTCATTTCTGACTTAAAGTTTTAGACTGGGCGGCTAATAACAGCCCGGTCCGAATATTCACTATTATGGCGATGGGGCCATTTTCCATAATAATCCACGTCGTAACGACTGCTGGGATTCACATAACCGCGGATGGTAATAAACGGCGTACCCTTCGATTACCTTTATGCCTTAGCAGGCCTGACAGGTATAGTAGTAATTGTCAAATATTTCAGAGAGATTCTTTATGGGATTTACCTGTCAGCGGTTCGCCGCCTTTCTGATAAACTCAGCATCCTTCCGCATAACCGCACTGTCCGGTACCAGCTTAAGCCCCTTATTAATTATCATTTCTGCAGTCCTGTAGTCCCCGCTCTTTATTCTCTCCACTGCGGCATTATGAACATATATCGCATAATTTCGAAGCAGTCTATAATCTCTTCCGGTTTCCCTGATACCCTTTTCAAGTATGGCCGCAGCTCTAAGATAAGCCGAATCGCCGGGGGTGCCCAGGCCGTTACTCTTATTACTGCTCAGATTCCTGCTGGTGCTGCCGGCGGTTCCGGGGGTGCCTTTATTCCTGCCGCCGTTGCCATCTCCCGCTGCGGCTTTAGCCAGAACCTGGTAGATATAAACAACAAGTTTTTCCTGCACATCCCTGCGCAGGTACATCTTTGCATCTTTCGTGTGCAATACAGAAAAGGCATTATCGTACTTCTTCCCATCTATAAGCCCGACTACATAATTATGGTAGAGTTTGGAAAGGTTACTCTTAAGCTTCTTTCC
>QILZ01000068.1 GCA_003233545.1 Spirochaetales bacterium | reverse complement strand
AGTCTCCACATATTATATTTTTCCCTGTAAACAGCAGCTGCGTTCCTTTTTATATCCGGATTAACCGCCTGGTGAAGGGGCTGTAAGGGGCCTGCACGTTTTGCGGGTTTTGCGGGATCCGGGACAACAAACTTGCCGTCCGGAAATAGCGATGCCGTGTGCCCGTCATCTCCTATTCCCAGCAAAACTACATCGGGATGTACGTTTCTCTCCGAAAACCTTTTTTTTAACATTGTATCGTACTGTTCGGCTGCTTCTACCGGGTTCTCCGCTTCCGTATTCCATCCGAAAAAATTTACCTTTCCGAAATCCATTCCGGAAAACAGTAAATTACGTATCATCCTTTCGTTACTGTCGGGGTGGCCGGAGGGAACCCATCGTTCATCACCCGGATACCAGTATATGTTTTTAAGATTTAAGCCGCCGGCCGTATTTATCAGAGTTGAGAGTTTCGTATAGCATTTTTCCGGTGTTTTTCCGCCTGCAAGTATGATATTTGCTTCGCCTGTCTTTACTTTTGTTTTGATTTTTGTAAACACTACATTGGCGGTATATGTTGTTAAGCTTGTTAAGTCTTTGAATCTCTTAATATTGGACATTCTTTCTCCCGTTTACTAATATGAGTGTTATTATATAGTACTATCGGAACAGGTTTATGGATATGACATGGATAAATAAACTGCAGTACAGAAATTTTAAGAACCCTTTTAATAAGGCCGCTCTTTATTATTTAAAGGAAACGGAATCCACGATGCAGGATGCTCTTAAATTGATTGCCGGGTTTCAAAAGATGGGCGGCTCTCCCGTACCGCATGGTGCGGTTGTTATGGCAGGCTACCAGAGAAAAGGAAGGGGCCGGTTATCAGAACGGAGATGGCATTCTGAGAATGGTAAAAATCTGCTTTTTACCCTGATTCTTCGGAAGGAGATTTTAGAATTTCCATATTTCAGGATGCCCCTGATTACCGGGATTATTATTGCGGAAGCGCTGGAAAAAAAATATGCCGTTTCGACTGCAATTAAGTGGCCTAATGATCTTTTATATAATAACAGGAAATTAGCGGGTATTCTTTGTGAAACACACGGAAGGCACATTCTGGTCGGAGTAGGTTTAAACTGCAATGAAGAGTTTAACGGCAGGAATTATAAAGATACCGGTAAAAACAGGTTTTATCCCGTATCACTTAAAGATATACTGCACAGGGATATTAATCCGTTTAATCTGCTTGCCGATATCCTGTACGAATTTAAAATATACTTAAGAAGATGCTGCAGCGGGGATGCAGCCTGGGATGATCAGCTTAAGAAACGGCTTGCCGGAATAAACAGGAAAGTCAGAGTCCGCATGGGTATCGACGAAACAGGCTGCATCGAGGCGGTTATTACAGGGATCGATGCGGACGGGGCATTGATCCTCCGCGACAGGGAGGGCGGGACGGTAAAGCTTGTATCCGGAGAGATCGAACTTATATAAGCAATTTGCCGGGGTTCGGTTTATTTAAAATTAATAATTTCCCAGCCTCTTTCATTTGCAATCTTTCTAAGCCTGGAATCGGGATTTACCGCTACGGGATTACCTACGGATTCCAGAAGAGGAAGGTCGTGAATGCTGTCCGAATAGAAAGAACAGTCTGCAGAGGAATAACCCTTCTCTTTGATAAACTGTAATACCTTTTCTTTTTTACTCTTTCCGAAAATAGGAGCTTCTGTAAATACGCCCGTACAGATACCGTCTTTAAACTCGAGGTTGTTTGCAATAATATTATCTACGAACAGGTATTCAGCAAGAGGTTTTACTATTACATTTAAGGATGAAGTTGCAAAGACGATTTCCCGGCCTTTCTGCTTAAGGTTTTCGATAAGCAGCCTGGCTTCCGGGTAGATGTCGTTTTTTAGCTTTTTTTCGAAGCTTTCTCTGGAAAGATTTTCCAGGATATTCTCCCTGATACCGTTCAGCTGGGGAAAACCCTGTTCCATAAAGGCGATATTGATATTACCGTACCTGTAATAAATATAGTAGAAAGGTATGGAAAAGAGGTAACGGGCAGGAAAAATTCTTTTTTTTATGCCCATCAATATAAAATGTCTGCCGGACGATCGTTGTGTAAGTGTATGGTCAACATCAAAAAAATCTATGCCTGTCGATTTCATCTGGATAACAGACTACTTTGAAATACACGAGTTAGTCAAATAGATTGTATGGGAAATAATTAATATAATGGAGAGAAAATTACTGTTTTAAACATACGGAAAAAAAATTCAAATTTTTTGTTGATGATTTGGAAAAGTATTTGTATCTTTTCATAAAGCGTTGTTACGCTTATTCCATTCTATTATATAAATAAAAAATTCAATAAGGAAGGGTAGGAGTATGGCAAAACAATTAAAGTTTAACGAGGAAGCCAGACAGGCACTAATCAAAGGCGTGGAAAAGATGTCCAATGCCGTAAAAGTTACCCTTGGACCCAAGGGTCGTAACGTTGTGCTCGATAAGAAATTCGGAGCACCTACAGTTACAAATGACGGAGTAACGATTGCGAAAGAAATCGAGTTGGAAGATCCATTCGAGAATATGGGAGCACAACTGCTAAAAGAAGTCGCAACAAAAACGAATGATATTGCAGGAGACGGTACAACTACAGCTACTGTTCTTGCTTACTCCATCATTAAAGAGGGTTTAAAGAGTGTTGCAGCAGGCATTAATCCGATGGAGATTAAGCGCGGTATTTCACGGGCTGTGGAAGTTGCAGTGAGTGAAATTAAAAAGTCTGCCAAGACAATCAAGGAGAAGGAAGAGATTTCTCAGGTTGCTGCAATTTCTGCAAACAATGACAATGAGATCGGTGAGTTAATCGCGGATGCTATGGAAAAGGTAGGAAAAGACGGAGTCATTACGGTGGAAGAATCCAAATCCATGGAAACCAACCTCGAAGTGGTGGAGGGTATGCAGTTCGACCGTGGTTATCTTTCTCCTTACTTTGTGACGAACCGCGACACCATGGCAACAGTTCTGGAGAATCCGTATATTCTGATTCATGACAAGAAAATATCGAGTATGAAGGATCTTCTTCCTGTTCTCGAAAAGGTTGCGCAGGCGGGAAAACCGATGCTTTTAATTGCAGAGGACGTCGAGGGCGAAGCACTTGCAACTTTAGTGGTTAACAACTTGCGGGGAACATTAAATGTATGTGCCGTAAAGGCACCCGGTTTCGGCGACAGAAGAAAGGCCATGCTGGAAGATATCGCAGTTTTGACAGGCGGCCAGGTAGTATCCGAAGAATTGGGTCTCAAGTTAGAGAATACGGAAGTGAATCAACTGGGAAGGGCAAAAATGATTAAGATCGATAAGGAGAATACGACCGTAATCGAAGGTGCCGGAAAAGAAAAGGATGTTAAGGACCGTATCGCCCAGATTAAGGTTCAGATCGAAGAGACAACATCGGATTATGACAAGGAAAAACTTCAGGAACGTCTTGCAAAACTTGCAGGCGGCGTTGCGGTTATAAATGTCGGTGCTGCAACAGAGGTAGAACTTAAGGAAAAGAAGCATAGAGTGGAAGATGCTCTGTCCGCTACAAGGGCCGCTATCGAAGAAGGAATAATTCCCGGAGGCGGACTTACGTTAATCCAGGCGGTTAAGGCCATGGGTAAGGCTGATATCGAGGATTTAACGGCGGATGAGAAGGTTGGGTTCAGGATTGTTACACGTGCCCTGGAAGAACCTATCCGCCAGATAGCGGAAAATGCAGGTCTCGACGGTGCTATAGTAGCTGACAAGGCGAAGAATGAGAAAAAAGGGATCGGTTTTAACGCACAGACAATGGAATGGGTTGAAATGTTAAAATCCGGTATAATCGATCCTGCCAAGGTGACAAGATCGGCACTTCAGAATGCAGCTTCCATAGCAAGTCTGCTGCTTACAACCGAATGCTCGATTACGGATATTCCGGAGAAAGAACCTCCAATGCCTGCACCAGGTGCCGGCGGAATGCCACCATACTAAGAGAATCTTTAAGGTGATATACGGGGAGATCCTTCTTAAGAAGGATCTCCCCTTTTTAGTAGAGAGCTTCTAAAAATCGGGGAAATTCATGGATAATACCGATAAAATCGTCGAAACTGCTCAGATCGATAATATTTTCGAAGTCTCTTAAGGTTTCTAACGGCCGGCCCCCGGTTTTCCTGTAAATTGAGCGAAGTCTTATAAAATACGGCTTAAGATACTGATTAATTCCGCACCATCTGATGAAAGATTTACGGAGAACGGAAGTGCCGTTCTTTAGAAGATGGAGAAAGAATATCGTACTTAATGCTGTTTCTGTTTCGGACGGACAGCCGAAGATTCTGTCCTGGGGCAGAGATAATCTATTTGCCCACTGCCGTTTAATACCGATTTCTCCCTGAAAGCAGCATAGGAGGTACAGAAATGCTTCCGAAGGAAGTATAATATTATCGGCAGTAAAGTAATTACCCAGGTTGTCCGTTACAGCAGGTCTTTTAAATGCACCGTGACCTGAAATAAGTACGGTGTTAATATTTTCATAGGAATGTAAATCCACGGTTCCGCCTTTCCACCGGAGCCAGTATGAGCTTTTGTTTTCCGTTATCTCTTTTAGAATATTAGAAATTCCTTTAAACTGCCGGTCGCTGTCGGAATAGCATGTAATAAAAAGTACTTTAGGATCATTCGAAGTCATCTTTTTGCAGACGATGAATAGGAAAGAATAAATCCTATTATTCTGTCCCTGAGCGATTCGCGGATGGTATCGAAGCTTATATGAATTACCCCGTTATCTTTCGAAGTCCTTATAACTTCGCCTATAATGCTGATCCTCTCTTCCCCGGATATATAGAAAATTAATTCTATATGATCACCTGTTCTAAACCTCTTTTTCGGATTAACAACACTTGCACCTCCGCCGCCGAGATCGATAAAATTAGATTTTACAGCCTTTTCACCGGAACCTCCAACTCGAATTAGCAGAGGATTCGATATGTTCTTTCTGTAGAATTTTCTTTTCTGCGTCATTTTCATTTTTTCGGAATGTGCAAGAGATATAGTTCTGCCGTTTATTTTCTGGACAAAGGATTTAAAACTGAAAACACCGTTTTTTCTCTGGAACAGAACGGTTATGATACTGCCGGAAGCAGGGGGAATTTTACCTTCGCTTATTTCAACAATAAGAGATTGTGCCGTTATTTTTAAAAGAATTCCCTTAAATCTCCTTACCTTTCCCTGAAGTATATAGAGCTTGAGATGTTCGGGAAGTTCTGCTGTGGAATGAATACTGCTCTCCTCGTCTTTCAGGGTAAAACCCAATTTAAGACGAAGTGATGAAATAGAGCTTTGAGGTACTGCTTCATTATCGTTAAGCAGTTTGGCCGCACATGAATTAAATGCAGCCTGGTTTATAAACAGCTGGTGTTTTTCTATGTCCCCACCGTGCAGATAACGGGTCAGTTTTTCGATTAAATCTATTTCCGAAGGATTAAGCTGAAATTTATTAATGAACTTATCATACTGATCCTGAGAATACCGAATTTTTGAGTTAAGCACTTTTTTTTTCTGATAGTTGTAAACATATATTAAAAGGGCAATGAAACCCGCAAGAAACAAAATAAGTAAAAAAAGTTCAAAAGGGCTTATGGTGAGTCCGCTTGCTATGCTTCCTAAGAATGATGACAGCCTGTTCTGATCCAGGACCAATATTGCATTCTCCTATTGAATTTCATCAGAGAGATGTTTAATATATAGAATATACGAGTTATTAATCTCATTCAAGGAGCAAAGGCATTGATTAGCAGAGAGGATTTTACTTTTACAATCGGTTATCGTGGAAATACTGCAATAGTGAATGGGTTATTAAAAAGAAAATATTTAAAATTATCCGCAAATGAACTTGCCGAAAGAGGTATGTTTAAACCTGCTATTTGTTATGCACTCTATACATCCGGTGAAGAAGAACTTCGGAATATTCTGGCGTTTTACAATAAACAGGCAGAGTATAAAGCCGATTCGGTGGAAGACCTTAAAAGAATATTCGGTGTAACAAGGGTGCCTGAGGAGGTGTCCAGGGTAATCGCCCTCTGATTACTCCGGATCATGCACAACCCTCTCTTGACGAGATTGAAAAAAGTATGTTAATTTACCAGAAATCTTTAAACAAAAAGGAATTGCTATGTTAAAAACTTATTTGGCTAATTTACCGCTGCTTCAGACTGCAGGAGGCAGTGCAGGCGGACAGATGGTAACCATGCTGGTTACATTCGGTTTAATTATTCTTATCTTTTATTTTCTCGTAATACGTCCCCAGAATAAGAAACAGAAAGAGACAAAAGCTATGCTTACCGCTCTTAAGAAAGGCGACAGAGTAAGTACTGCAGGAGGCTTAAGGGGAACAGTTACCGCTGTAAAGGAAAAGACTGTCACTTTAAAAGTAGATACCGATACAAAGATAGAGTTTAATAAAAGTGCTATCTCCAATGTTCTGGAGAGGAAAGAAAGCGTACCGGAAAAAAAAGAATAAGGTAGTAACAATAGTCCCTTTACAGACTGCCGAACACATTTTCATATTTAGAAATTCTAAGTGGAGTTAAATTGATGAGTAAACGATGGAGATTTATTCTTGTACTTGTTCTATTAGCTGTTGCCTATTGGTTCCTCTATCCCACGGTAAAGTGGTATGTCTGGGTTCCGGAAGAAAAAAAACAGATTGCAACAGGCTCTGCCGAACAGGTAAGACTATATTCAAGGCGGGAAGCCGATAAGATATTGAAAGATCT
The DNA here is from genome assembly GCA_003233545.1 of Spirochaetales bacterium. Taxonomy (GTDB): domain Bacteria; phylum Spirochaetota; class Spirochaetia; order SZUA-6; family SZUA-6; genus SZUA-6. The sequence goes on along the minus strand of QILZ01000068.1, from coordinate 8,771 downwards.
TTTGGCCATGAACCTCGATGATCCTTTTCCTTCGAAGTACTATTTTCTGACGGACAAGGCGAAGGAACGGTATAAAATAGAGAAAAAGCGCGTACCGAAGGTGTGGAAGGTAAAAGAAGTATTAAGCAGTTATCCCAATAAAGCGGCTATTTATAATAATATAGAAAATCACTACCGAAAAGAGGTTGCCGATCTTAAGGTGCTTAGAGACAGGACACTGCAGCTCGGGCTCGACTTAAAAGGCGGTATGTATGTTGTTATAGAAGCCGATATCGCCGAACTGGAAAAGGAACAGGGAAAACCGATGACTTCCGATGAAAAGGAAGATGTAATGAAACGGGCTCTGGAAATACTTAATAACCGTATAGATCAGTTCGGTGTAACGGAGCCCCAGATCAGGAGACAGGGAGCAAATAGAATTATTGTCGAACTTCCCGGAGCTGCCGACAGAGAGAGGATGAACAAATTTATTCTCGGCAAAGGCAAATTGGATTTTCATATTGTAGATGATGACGGTTTAAAAGCATTCAAAGAATACCATGCACAGCATCCTAATGATTTTTTAAATGCTGACGGAAAATTAAAAGACCCCAACATCCTTCCCAAAGGAACGGAACTTTTAAAGGTTGTTAAGAAGGATGAGTATGGTATTCTGCAGACAAAGGGCTATACGGTTGTTAAAACGGAACCCGGCCTTGCCGGAACGTATATAAGAAATGCAAAGGTAAGCAGGGATCCCTTATCGAATCGGCCGGTCGTTAATTTTTTCCTTACGAGCGAAGGAGGCGATATTTTTTATAAGTTGACAAGTTCGAATGTAAATAAAACGCTCGCTGTAGTCCTGGATAATAAGGTGCGTGCTCAGGCAAGAATATCCGAACCGATAAGGGATGCAGTACGTGTAACCGGATTCGGGGCATCCGAAGCCAAAGATCTGGCGCTGATACTCAGGACAGGAGCGCTTCCGGTTCCGCTTGTTATTATCAATTCCACGGCAATCGGTGCTTCCCTGGGGGAAGATGCTATCCGTCAGGGAATAAGAGCGATTATACTCGGATTTATACTGGTTATCCTATTTATGGCTATTTACTACCTCGGATCGGGTATTATTGCCGATCTTGCTCTTGTGCTAAACCTGTACTTTATGGTATCGATACTTTCCGTTTTTAACTTCACATTGACATTGACGAGTATTGCCGGTGTTATATTAACGGTAGGTATGGCGGTCGACGCAAATGTAATTATATTCGAAAGGATAAAAGAGGAGTACAGAATCGGTAAACAAAGAGCTGCTGCGATAAAAGCCGGCTTTGCCAAGGCTTTCTGGACGATCATGGATGCCAATATCACAACATTTATAGCTGCTTTAGCGCTCTCTCAACTTGGAAAAGGCCCGATACAGGGTTTTGCCGTCACACTCGCTATCGGTATTATTTCGTCGATGTTTACGGCTCTTTTTGTGTCCCGGCTGATATTTGATTTTAATACCGATACGCTGAAACGGAAAAAACTCAGCATCAGTTGGAGGGCATTAAGATGAAGAAAATTATCAGGTTTACAAGATATCGTTTCATAATGATCACCATCTCTCTTGTAGTGATTATTTCGGGTTATACGGGATTAATTATACGCGGCGGTTTTAACCTCGGCATAGATTTTAAGGGCGGTTTAACGGAACAGATTCAGATTGCCCCTGTTGCGTTTACCATATCGTATACCGGAAAAGGTAAAGCAGAGGTTTTTATTGCAAAGGGAGAAACTATTGGCCAGGGAACCGGCAGGCTCGAGTGTACAATTACGGAAAACGGCAATGTCAATAAGTACAGTTTTCCGTTTGCCAAATATACCACGCTTAAAAGCCTTGCGGACGCGGCAGGGAAGCTTAAAGGGATTAAAATCGATTTAAAAGCTGCTCCTGATTTCCCTTCATCAATATTGATCTCACTCGATCATAATATCGATATGACAGGCAAAGAAATAGCAATAAACAGAATTCTGCGTAAGAATGAAAACACTTTTGTTAACATAGAAGAACTCCGCACTGTTCTGACCAATCTCGGGAGGTACAGCCTTCAGCTTGTTAAAAGTCCGATAAATCAGGAATTCATTATTCGTGTCGAGGCAAATGATAATGATAAGAAGTTCCGCCAGAAAACAGAGAAGAAGATATTCGATCTTTTAAGCGCAAAGTTCGGAAGCGGCCGGGTTATTGTTAAAAAAACGGATTTTGTCGGCCCGAGGTTTTCGCGTGATCTGGCAAAACAAACCATTTCTCTTACTATTGTTGCGCTTGTCCTTATTCTGATATATATAAGTTTCAGATTTAAACTTATATATGCCGTAGCTGCAATTCTTGCTCTTGTACATGACGTTTCTGTCATGCTCGGGGTTATCGGAACATTCCATCTCGAGGTTACCACAGCAACAATTGCTGCGGTGCTGACAATTATAGGATACTCGCTTAATGATACGATTGTTATATTCGACAGGATCCGTGAAAATGTAGGTTTAATCAGAGATGAAAAGCTTGAATCGATAATCGATACAAGTGTAAGCCAGTCACTGAGCCGAACACTGATAACTTCTTTGACAACATTAGTTGCGGTTTTTGCCATTTACGTTTTCGGAACCGGCTCTATAAAACTTTTTGCTTTTAACCTGATAGTCGGTATCGTTGTCGGTACATATTCTTCCATATTTATTGCTTCACCGCTTGTACTCGGCTGGCATAATATGATGGAGAGACGCAGGAAGAGAAGTGATGCGATAAAGTACGGCGTAAAGGCAAATGTTATCCCCATGTCACGTATCAAAAGCAGTACTTCACAGCTAAAAACAGCAAAAGCAGGGGAACCTCTTTCTGTTAAAGAAGGTGACAAAGGTGTCCCGTTTCCGGAAAAGCAGGAAAATGTGGCTCAAATGCCTGTCCTTACGGAACGTAAACTGAGAAGGAAAAAGAAAAAGAAAAAGAAGAAATAAGAAGTTATGCGTTTGTTATGCTTTTCGGATATTCACGGCAGGATCGATGGAATCGGAGCTATTCTTAAGAGTACCGGAAGTGTCGATACTGTTGTATTGTCCGGGGATATAACTCAGAAGGGGAACTACAACACTGCAGAGAGTGTAGTGTCTGTTTTTCTCGATTCCGGGCTAAGGATTCTTGCAGTCCCCGGTAATATGGATACCGAAGAGGTTATCCGGTTTTTAGAAGATAAGAGAATAAACCTGCATGAAAAGAGCAGTATTGTCGGAAATATTGGTTTTATCGGTCTCGGGGGAAGCGTAAAAACACCCATGAATACGCCATTGGAAATATCGGAAGCCGAGATGGAACAGGCTCTTAAAAGATCGTATGATGATGTTAAAGAAACCAAATTTAAAGTACTTATAACACATACGCCTCCGAAGAGGAGTTCATTAGACAGGGTTTTTGCCGGTATTCATGCCGGATCCGGGGCAGTGAGGAATTTTATCGAAAATAATAAAATCGATCTCTGTATATGCGGGCATATACATGAATCCGGAGGAGAAGAGGTTATAAACGGGTGCAGATGTGTTAATACCGGTGCATATAAAAACGGTAATTATTGTATAGCTGATATCGGCTTAAAGGGAATAAAAATTGAACGGAGGAAGGTATGAATATAAAAGGTTTGGAAGCTGCAGCATTGTCTGTGAGAACCTTAACTGTAGATGCAGTACAGGCAGCTAATTCCGGGCATCCCGGGTTACCTATGGGGTGTGCGGAATTGGGCTCCCTTATTTACGGAGAGGTACTTCATCATAATCCGGCACATCCGGAATGGCCGGACAGGGATAGATTTGTACTGTCTGCAGGGCATGGAGTACTTCTTCAGTATGCGCTTCTGTATATGTCCGGTTATGATCTTTCGGTGGATGATATTTCCAAATTCCGCAGGCTGGGATCGAAGGCTCCGGGGCATCCCGAATATGGTGTAACTCCGGGCATAGAAACAACAACCGGTCCTCTTGGCCAGGGATTCGGTAATGGAGTGGGCATGGCAATAGCCGAGAGAATGCTTGCCGCTAAATTTAATACTGCCAAACACAAGATTGTAGATCATTTTACCTTTGTTTTAACAGGCGACGGAGATATGATGGAAGGCATAAGTTCGGAAGCAGCTTCCCTTGCAGGGCATCTTGGACTTGGCAAATTAATTGTATTTTATGACTCGAACAGTGTTACTATAGAAGGTTCGACAGATCTTGCCTTTACGGAAGATGTTCTTAAACGGTTCGAAGCTTACGGGTGGCATACTCTTTCCGGGGATTCCTATAACTTTAAAGAGGTTGCGAAACTGGTAGAAGAGGCAAAAGGTGTTAAAGACAGACCTACTATTATTAAGCTGACCTCGGTAATAGCAAAGGGTTCCCCTCATCTTGCCGGAAATCCGAAAGCTCATGGAGCTCCGCTCGGAGAAGAAGAGGTAAAGGCTGTAAAGAAAGCTCTGGGTGTACCGGTCGATTCACGGTTTTATGTAGCGGAGGAAGCACTGGAATATTTTAAGGCCAGAGGAGAGCTGTGGGAAAAAGAGTACAGGGCATGGATGGATAAATTTGATAAATGGAAAAATGAAAACAGGGAACTGTACAATGAGTGGGTCGATTACTTTAACCGGAAAAAGCCTTCGGAATACAGGATCGATATGCCGGAATTCAGGCTCGGGGATAAAATTGCAACAAGAGCCGCAGGAGGGAAAGTTTTAAATGCAATTGCTAAAGCCGTTCCGAATCTTGTCGGAGGCTCTGCCGATTTGGGGCCTTCCAATAAGACCGTGATGGAAGGTGCGGGTGAATTTGCAAAGAGTAATCCTTCCGGAAGGAATATTCACTTCGGAGTCAGAGAACATGCCATGGGTTCGATCACAAACGGTATTGTACTTCATGGGGGCTTAAGACCTTTCTGTGCAACTTTCCTCGTTTTTTCCGATTATATGAAGCCGCCTATAAGGCTTGCAAGTATGATGAAAATTCCGGTAATATATGTCTTTACCCATGATTCTATCTTTGTCGGTGAAGACGGACCCACCCATGAGCCGGTGGAGCAGCTTGCCGCTCTGCGCAGTATTCCGGGGCTTGTAACGTTAAGGCCGGGAGATGCGGAGGAAACAGCCGAAGCCTGGTTAATGGCCATCGGAAGGCAGAACGGGCCTACTGCGATGGCATTAACACGCCAGGGTCTAATTGTGTATTCGAAGTATGATAAGAACTGGAAGGATAATATCAGAAAAGGCGCATATATTGTAAAGGAGCCGGATGGTAAACCGGATGTTATTGTTATTGCGACCGGCTCCGAGGTTACTCTGGCCCTGGAAGCAGCGGAAAAGGTTAAGGATAAGAATGTTCGTGTTGTTTCGATGATCTCTTATGAATTGTTTAAGCAGCAGGATGATAATTTTAAGAATAATATTATTCCCCCGAATATCCGAAGAGTTGTAGTAGAGGCCGGAACATCTTTCGGATGGACCGGGTTGGTATTAAATGATGGTGATGCTGTCGCGATTAACAGATTCGGGGAATCGGGGCCCGGCCCGGAGGTGGCGGAAGACATGGGACTCACGGCAGAGTCACTTATAAAAAGGATATTATTATAGAGATGGATTCGAATAATACAAATGGCGAAATTGAGGATTTAGTAAAATTAACATTCTTTTCTGAGGTTGTACGTGGTATATCCGCTGCAAAAACCATAAACGAAGTTATCCGGCAGGTAATGGAGAAAATAGGAACCATTTTTGCCCCCCTTAACTGGTCGCTTTTACTCAGAAACAGGAGAACAGGCGAACTGTTTTTTAAGGTTGTCGTGGGAAAGAATGCCGAAAAACTCAAAGGCCGGACGGTGCCCGAAGGTACCGGTGTGGCAAACTGGATAGCGGATAAAGGCCAGGCGGTTATCATTGAAGATGTAACAAAAGATTCGCGCTTTAACAGTTATTTTGATGAAACAACCGGCTTTAAAACAAAGTCTATTATCGGAGTGCCTTTAAAAACCGAAGAGAGGGTCTTTGGAGTTATAGAGTTAATCAACAAACTAAACGGGAAAACTTTTACACCTTTCGAGTTAAAGATACTCTCTACAATAGGTGATTTTGCTGCAATCGCAATGGCCAAAATATACTACTTCAGTGCATTAAAAAAAATAGCAACCATAGATCCGTTGACAAACATATACAACCGGAGGATTTTCGATAATCAGTTTAAAAGAGAATCCGAGAGGTGCAGGCGGTACGGCGGTGCTCTTTCGATTCTCATGCTGGATGTGGATGAGTTTAAAAAAATAAACGATCAGTTCGGGCATCCTGCCGGAGATAAAGTTCTTAAAAATCTTGCCAGGATATTGGAAAAGAATATCAGAAAAGTGGATATTGTAGCCCGGTACGGTGGTGATGAATTTGTAATACTAATGCCTAATACGGATAAGAAAGAGGCTGAACTTGTCAGGGAGAGAATTAAAAAAGATATAGAAGAATTTAACGATTCCGGTACGGATTTCCCTTTTCAGGCCAGTATCGGTCTTAAATCATCCGGACCGGAGAATGTGGAAGATATTTTGATAGATGCCGATATGGATCTTTACAGACAGAAGGCTTCGAGGGTGGAACAGAATTACGAAGATATGTCGCTCTTCCTCGAGGATTTTCTGGAAGAAGAAGAGAAGGAAAATTAGTATTCCTTCCCGTATGCCTTAAACAGATTAAATTTTCCTATATGGCTGATAAGCATTACCGCCATAACTCCGGCTTCGAGCGGATCGGTAACAACGATATCCGATACCCTGTTAACGGAACCGGCCATTTTTAACGATATAACAGGGATCCCGTACTGAGATTTTAATTCCTTGACAGCATCACTTATTTCTCCTCCCATAAGTGCCCCGGCAAGAACAAGTATGGCCGCTCTGTGCAGCCTGCCCACGGCACGAACCGCCCGGGCAATCTCGCTTTCTCCCACTATAGCTAAAGTATCTACGGAGATTCTTTCTCCCCGTATATTGTGCCTGTCCGCCTCTGCTATTGCACCCGAGGCGACCTGTGCAACCTGTGCTCCGCCGCCCATGACAATAACCCTCTTCCCGTATGTCTGGCTGTAAGTCTGCCGCAGATTAACGGTCTTTACCGATGCTATGGAAGCAATACCTTTGAGTATCGAATCCCTGCTGTCCGAATCTTCTATCTGGATTAAAATATGTGTTCTGCCGTCATACTCTATCCAGGACTGCATATAGGTGAGGTTGCCGTTATAATGTGAGATAAGTCCCGAAACATCCGCTATAAGCCCTCTACGGTCTTCTGCTGTAAGTTCTATGGCGAACCCCTTTGTTTCATCCGATGCGGAATGTGTCTTAATCCACCGGTATCTACCCTTAAGCTTTTCAGGCAGCTGATCATCCATAATCGTACAGTATCATTAATTAATTATTGAATAAAGATGTAACAGGAAAATATCGTCTTAAGGAGAAGTTCTATTTAACAGCCGGGCTTTTAAGTAAACCCGTAAGAAACCCGCCTATTTCTTCTGTTCCCGATTTTAATTGCAGCCTTTTAATATTTTCATAATACTTTAACAGTAAAATCCGCGATTTTTCCATCCGCTTTATAAACTTTACAAGGTTCGATACCGATCTGATATGCCATCCTATTTTATTTTGAGTGACCCACTGAACCGTGGACCGCTCGTTTTCCATAAAACTTGTAATAACAACCGGTCTTCCGATAACGAGTGCTTCGAAAACAGAGTTAGGACCAGCTTTGCCGATAACCAGGTCCGATGCGTAGATATAGTCTTCCATATTGCTCACAAAGCCGGTTATCGAAAGTTCCGTGCTTCCGGAATAATTCTTTTTTAAAATCTCGAGGTATTTTTTAAGTTCCCTGTTGCGGCCGCAGACCAGTATTATCTGGATAGAAAGGTTGTTTTTCAGTATGGCTTTTAAATATTTTTTTGTGGGACCTACTCCTTCGGCTCCGAAATTAAGAAGTATGGTCAGAAGATTCTTCTTAATTTTAAGATTTGCACGAACATAATCGACAGACTTCTGCTGTTTCGAAAACTCAGGCCTTACCGGGTAGTTGAATACCTTGATTTTTCGTTCCGGTACACCCTTTGACATCATCTGTGCTTTTGCTCTTTGTGAGAAAACAAAACTGTAATGGAGCTTTTTTGTTACCCATATTGCATGGCTTTCGAATGGTTCCGGATTCAGGGAAATTGTCAGAGGGCGGAATCCTTTCTCTCTTCTTAATATCTCGAGGTAATGGGTAAATGTGAAGTAAGTGGATATTACAATATCCGGGTTTACACTGCGTATATATTTTCTAAACCTCGGTATAAGAACAAACCCGAAGATAAAATCTATAATTCGTACCAGTACGGCATTATCGGCAGTACCGTACAGGGCTTTTATTAACGGCGGATACTTTAGTGCAATGTTGATCCAGAAACCCTTATATATCGAGTAAAGCAGTTTTGCATGGATTGCCTCACGCATATCCACAACTTCCGTTTCGGTATCCTGAATATTCAGCCTGTCCAATTGCTGCTTTATAGCCTGTGCAGGTGCCTTGTGTCCGCCTCCGACATCTACAGTTAATATTTTAATTATTTTCATATGTTTTTTTCTTCGTTGAGCCCTGTAATTATTGTTACAGGGGAGCGACAGGCCGTTATGGTAAGCTCTTTTGCATATCCTTGTCAATATTAAGCCTTGCTATAACCTGTGTTAATAGGCTATTCTCTTAAAATGCTGAAGA
>QILZ01000139.1 GCA_003233545.1 Spirochaetales bacterium | reverse complement strand
CCTTGAAATTCATAAAACTCATCCGGAAGGCATCTATCTTAAGAGTTTTTATAACATATTCCACCGCTTCCTTATATACATCGATTCCCACCGGAATATATCCCGATTCCCGTGCCGCATCTAAAAAGGGACCGAAAGCACACCCTGCATCCAGCAGTGAAGGTTTTTCATCTTTCGAAACACCAGCCTCCGATGATACTTCTTTTATCACGGCTATTCTTCGAAGAGCTGTTTTTTTTATTGATTCAAAGTCTTCGAGGTATGTTCTGCCGTATTGACTTTGATATTCATTAATAAAATACCTGCTGCCGTAAACCTTCTTTCCGTCATTAAAAACGCTTAAGTATATGAGTCCGCATTTCGTGCAGCGGTAGTATGTCCTGTCTGTAAATCTTGCTATTGCACTGTTTATTCCGCTGCAGACAGGGCACCGCATGCTGCCGCTGAAAATCAGGGATTCCGGAATACTGCGGTTCGTTTTCCGCTCCTTTTTTATTCTCCGCTGCCATTCCTTTACGGTATTGGGAAGGGTGGAATCCGAACCTAAAAGCCGTTTCAGTTTTCTTATATCAGGCCGTTGCACGCCGATTTCCGGCAGATGAGAGGCCCTGGAGAGTTTTCTGTGATATCCGGTGGGATTAAACAGTATTACAGGCACACCGCTTGCAAGCGATTCGAAACATGTCAGCCCGTACGATGTTATTACAAGGTCATAGGCCGGAATTATGTCGATAAGATTATCCGGACTGTGTATAACATCTGTTTCCGAATACCTTACGTTTCTTTTAAATAACGGGCCTTCCACAACCGATATCTTCCTGCCGTTAAAAAAATGATCCTTTTTTAATTCTTCCAGTAAAACAGCTGTAAGACCTGCGGGATCTTCCCCGCCGAAAGTTATTAGAATTCTGTTAAAAGATACCTTGTGTATGTCTCTTAAGGGAATACCCGGCAGAACGGTAAAGGAGTAATTGGGCTGTTTATTACTTTTTCCGGTGCCCGGCGAATCGATGAGATATGGAATATATTTTCTGGCTTTTCCGCCTTCATCGATTCCTGCAACAGGACCCAGTTTTTCGTATTCTGCCAGCAATTCTTTTTCCGTTTCTCTGCGGTCTAAAATAACCAGATCCCAGGGAGCTTCTTTCCAGGGATCTTTTGTTATCCTTATACCGTTAAGAAGCCTTAATATCCTGTTCCTTTCGTATTGATTTTCCAGGTAGATAGATGCCCCTTCCCCTATATCTTTCGCAAGCAGGGCAGCTCTGTGCAGATGCCCGTATCCGTATCCCTTCCCTGTACGCGGAATAAGTACCACGGTACTCTTCATAATTAAAACCTGACCTTAAGCCATGAAATTAAATTATTTAGTTCAACAGGCGAACCATCGTACAGATCATTATAAATCGACTTAAGCAGTATATAATCCTCTCCCGTATCGAGGGATACCGAAACTTTTTTAAAAGTTACCTTAAGAGGTGCTTCTTTTTCCAGAATCTTAAAAAAATCTCTGTGTCTATACATATAAGTTGTGATGTGCTCGTGTTCGTACGGATCGACCGCTTTATTTCGTGCAGATTCTAATGCCCTGCTGTTAATAACTTCGACTCCCGTACCGAGCGGGATTCCGAGATAATGGCTTAAATCCGCTTTTTCCTTTTCATGCAGGTTAAGTATCCGTTCCGCATAGAAAGCGGAAACCAGAGGATTGTCCCCTGTAGCACGTATTACCGTATCGACATCATAAACCATGGATGCCAGGTAATACCTTTCCAGAACATCATCTCCGGGCCCTGAAAAAACATCGAATCCTTCATCGACAGCTAAATATTTAAAAACTTCCGAACTGTGTTTATCCGTTAAAAGTACATGGTAATCGGCAGATACAGGCCTTAATGCCCGCATAACGTGTTGTATTACGGAACCTCCTTTTAAGGGAAGCAGGGCCTTGCACGGGAGTCTTGTGGAATCGAGCCTGGCCTGAACAAAAACCGCTTTATTTATTCCTCTACGTCCCATAAATCGATCACTCTTACGGCATCCTGTTTAAATCTATACCTGTTTATCCTGATCCAGTCTTTTACCTGTTTAAATTCCTGATATGCATAGAGAGGCCCTGTATCAGAACGAAACATAAATCTGATAAACTGCGAAAAAGGCAGCACTCCCCTGTCACGTTTAAATCTGACAGCCATGTTTTTAAGATAAAAATATTTATAACTTTCATCAGGAGTACTGTCTTCCGAATTTATATCTCCTATATACTGCACAATAAAATTTTTCCTGCATGCAATTGTTTCACCCCACATATACGCCCGGAAACCGAAGTCCATTTTCTGCCAGTAGGGATTTGTAATATTATAGTCAAACCCCCCCGAAATGATAAATTTCTCCTTGTTATATATTCCGGTATAATCAAATGGATAAATTGTTAAATCGTTATCTTTTTCAGGAAGCCAGTTTGTAACTTTCAGCTCCTTATTTAGAAATCCCGGCACCTGAATGGAAGGGATTGTTTCCATCTTTTTATTCTTAAGAACAGGTACGGTGCAGAGAATACCGGATGATTCCATCGCTTTAAGAATACCATTTAACTGCCCTATCAGCTGGATCTTCATGTCATCCCACAGTACAAGAATAAATTTTGATTTGGCTTCATCGATACCGATATTCAGTTTTTCACCTATGGATATTTCCGACTGCAGCAAAAGAAATTTAACTTCCGGAAATTTGTCGTGGAGAGATTCCACATCAGAAGCCTCACCCGCGGTTTTTACGCAGATTATTTCTCCATCATTGGAATTCACAAATTCTTCTATAATCCCCTCCCTGTAAAACCTTCCTCTTCTGTTAATAAGAAGTACGGATACGGGGTACTGGTATTTTCTGATTCTGTCTGATTTCTCTCCTCCCATAACAGTATATGGAATTCGAGACCGTTTAAAAGTTATAGGTATAGTATTCATCGCACTTTAAACACAATTCCGGGTAATCCGCTTTTAAATGCTTTAAATATAATTGTTCACCCCTTTTCCAGATTTCCTCTATCGAATCTTTAAAAATGTTTCCCAGAAGATTCTTTTTCGAAAGATCTTCCCTGCAGAAAGGAACGCTGCCGTCTAAAAGGATATTAAGATCACGTTTTAAATGCCAGCACGGAAAACGTTTCAGCGGTGAAAGGTCGGTTACCTTACGGTCCGGCAGTACACCACAGAAATCATCATATTTCTGTATAATTACATTTTCAAGTTTTGATTTCCAATACCTGTAAAATTTTTCCAATTCTTCTTCATTATCCTTCATTCTTACAGCCTGCACATGGACATTACCTTCGAACAGCCGGAGTATCTCTTCCGTATTTGCAAGGGCATCTTTAAATCCTCTGCCACGCAGACCTGTATAAACCGGTTCCGTTACCGCATCGAGGGAAATTATCCATGTCGGCGGCTCATCCGTCTTGTCCCTTATTCTCTCCAACAGTTCACGGTTCCAGCCCAGCCCGGAGGTTTCGATCAGTACATCCAGCCCGGGAACCCTGGTAATCCTCGAAATTACCTCATCGATATCCGAATAAAGCGAAGGTTCTCCCCACAGAGAAATATTCAGAACAGCATCATCTGCAAAATCTTTGACTTTATTTATGATCATGTCGATTTTACTTAAACTCATCTGATCCTTTTTACCGGTTTTTCCGGACAGGGCAGCAGAATAAGGGCAGTAGCTGCATAACTGTATGCAGCCTTCCACTATCTGCATGGAGACATATGCAGGCAGAGTTCTTAATATTTCACCATGTTCCTTAAGAATACCGGAGATGCCGGATGCACTGTTTCCTCCCAGTTCCACGACTCTCTGCCCGAGCATATAATTTCTTCTGTTATTCATGGAAAGTGAAACTCTCAAAAGTCTTAAGTCCTCCGGAGAAATTGTAGTTTCTATATCGAAAGCATTAATATCTTTTTTTATAAGTTCAAAAAAGGTGTCCCTGGATATTTTATTATCTCCGCTCCCCATGAGTTTTATAAGAGAGGATAGAATACCGGTTTTAATTATTTCCGGAGTAATACCATAAGGATATCCGTCTGCAAATGTATACTCTGCAAAGTATTTAATATGATTCCTGTACATATTTTCACTGATCTTTAAATCCAGGAAAGGACAATCAGCGTAAAAATAAAAAATATTATCATAATCCTTTGCCACTTCGGAAACAGTTAACAATAAATCTCTTATACTTAAAAAGTTTTTCGAATAAATCTTAAAAGACCCGGATACTTCCGCACCGGTTTCCGTTAAAAGAACAATACTTTCGACTTCCGGCAGATTCCGGGCATACTCACCGGCCATATCGAGAGACGACTTGTTATGTGTAATAACCTTATGTGCATAAGGACTTAAGTTTATCCCGTTAATAACAGCTATATTTTTCATACTCAATTGAAATTATCGACATGATTGTAATTTCACTGAAACGCCACATTCCTTTTATATGCCGTTTCCTTTATTAACTTTCCATAAATAAGCCCTTGAAAAATAGTATTAAAAAGTATAACTTACGTTATGTATATCACTACAAGAGAGATAATTTATCCCGAAGGAGATAAAAGAGAAATAGAGCATATTTTAAAGCTTAACCAGCTTGTCGATCTTAACGGATATGTGGTTCAATTACCGCTTCCGGGTTCGAAGATGATTATATACAGAGTCAGGAGAAAATCCACGGAGACGTACAGAGGGGGTGAAATTGTCCGGTACTTTCTCGAACTTGTCAAAAGGGACGAATTGGAAGAATTTGTAAAATAAGAGGAGAATTCAATGTTTAAAAAAAAAGAAATATCAGCGGAAGAGATTATGCTGGAAGCGCACGAGGCGCTTAACGGTGATACTGCAGACCAGTTTCAGAAGAATTTAGAGGAGCTTTCTTCCGGCCCGCATAGAATAATCACGCTGAACCTGTCGGATGTTAATGCAATTAATTCTTCCTGCATCGGAAAAATCCTGCTTTTCCGCAAACGCCTGTCCGAAGAAAACAGAACAATACGGATAAGAGGATGCAGTGATTCGCTGTATAATACCTTCCAGCTTATTAAATTCGATAAGCTTATATCTATTGAAAAGTAGAGTTCGAATATACTTTATAATCCATATCGGAAAAAATATTATTCTTATACTCGACGGCTGCAAGCCATGTTTCCTCTATCCTGTCGGCTATGATGGAGAAATAGAGCTTGTTAAAATTATAAATATGTTCTTTAATGCGTCTGTGTGCATACGCAGTATCAGTCCCCATTTTCATCATAAAAGCCCAGTCGGAGGATTGAGCGAGCAGAATTTCTCTCGCTGCCTGGTTTAACGCACGCTTTTTTACCCCGGCTGCATTCGGATAACGGACGGTAAGTTTACACATTCTCTCCGTGATTCTATGAAGATGGCGATATATCCAGTCGTTCCTCTTTTCCAGCCAGACTTCGCAGTATCCTTTGTTTCCCCATGAGGAAAAAGAAGGAGCAATAACCTGATTTTCCGGATATCGTTTTAAATATTCCGACGGAGATATAAGTTTTATACCGTTGCCTTTCGCGGCTTTTCGTAAAACATTTTCCAGCCAGCTTATGCCTTCGTACCACCAATGGCCGAAAAGTTCGGCATCGTACGGACAGACGATCAGAGGCGGTCTGTCCATATACCGCGAAATTTCATTCATCTGCTTAAGCCTTCTGTAGATAAAATTCTCCGAATGCTCCAGAACCTTTTTCCGCGCTGCTTCCGGTTTATAGATATTCCTCTCTCCGCCTGCATGCTTCGAAAAATATTTTATTCCGGTATTTCCCCGCTCATGTTCCACATACAGATAGGGTTTAAGGTACTCGATGGGAAGATTATAACCTATATCCTGGTAGAAATCCCGGTATACAGGATCTGCAGGATATCCTTCGCTGTTGGACCATACAGCCTTTGCAGATGCGGCGTCTCTGCCGAAAGCGGAAACTCCGTTTCTGCACTTTACAGGAGCATATACCCCGTATTTAGGTTTCCTGTCTCCGAAGAGAAGGCCGTGAGAATCGAGAAAGAAATAATTAATTCCGTTTTCTTCCAGTATGTATTCCATGCCTTCCGAATATCCGCATTCCGGCAGCCACATCCCCTCCGGTTTTACTCCGAAATGCTTTTTATGGGACTGCACTGCAAAATGTATCTGGCCCCTGACAGCGCCTTTTACAACATTTAAAAGGGGGAGAAAGGCATGCGTCGCACTCGTCGTAATAATCTCGATCAGGCCGCTCCGTTGCATATCCTTAAGTGGATTTAATATGTTTCGCTTATACCTGTCCTTATATTGGGAGTATGATGCTTTTGTTTCTTTTAAGTACATAGAAGCGAGTTTAAACATCTCGGAGTTATTCTTCGTCCTTTCCAGCTCTTTTTCGGTTAGTTTTATCTTATTTTCCGTGTAAATGAGAAATCTTTCGTTAAGCAAAGGGTCGACAAGCATTTCAGCAAGAGAAGGAGACACGGATAGAGTAATCGTAACGGAAAGACCTTCTTTTCCAAGCTTTTCCAGCAAATTAAGCAATGGCAGATAAGTATCGAGCACCGCTTCGAAAAGCCAGCTCTCCTCTACGGAAGTTTTAAGTTCCGGATGCCGTATGTATGGTAGATGTGCATTAAGAATAATTGCAAGATATCCGTCATTTGCCATAATAATTATTCCTTATGCTGGATATAGCTTGAACTTGAAAAAGAGATAATACGCTGAGAGATAACATCCTCACTTTTTTCCGGAGACAACAGCCCGGTTTGCGAAAGATCGATTAACCGTTCCGTTGTGTCCGAATACCACTTAAGGTCCTTTTCCGCCGCAAGACTGCCGCCCGGAGTATATATCGTATTGGATTCGGCAAGTACGGTATACCGGTCCCCGGAGATATATCCCAGCTCTATTATATATGAACTGTTACGGCGGGGCAGCTTTATATACCAGCCCATATCAGAAAACTGTACCTTGATATCAAAATAAAAACTTCGGTCATTATTATCATACACTCTTAAAATTAATGATGAAAATTTTTCATCGGATTTAAGCCCGGCTGTTAAAGATGTTTCTATATCCCAATATGCAAACGCCCAGTCCGGATCCCTGAGCATTAACATAATTTTGGTTTCGTCGTATCTTTCCGGAATGGGATACTCGATACTTTCCAGAGATTCCTCCGCAATACACCTGGCAGGAGAATATTTTAATCCTTCACCGTTTATTAACAGGTTGTTCGATTCTTCTTCGGGTTCCAGATTCTCAAAAATAAGTTCCACCAGATCGGCCTTTTTTATAAGGCTGTAGATATCTATCCCTAAATCTCTTCCGACCTGACATAGCTCTTCTACCGAAAGTGCCTCGAGAAAATCTCTCTTCATAGGAAATTATCCTAGGTCATGCAATATATTGTGTCAAGACCTTATGCTGAGCTTTGCCCTTTGCTGGCCAGAAAGAGTACCACATCGCCGAAACCAAAAGACTTTGCCATTTTATCGACCGGATACTTGATAAAACCGGGGACAATCCCCTTCGCAGCTCCTCCCCAGGTAACTGTTTTTAAGATGTTAAAACCGGTAAGCTTTAACAGACTGTGCAATGTTTTTTTGGAAAAGAGGTAAAGATGATCGGGAATCGCAGACCTCCACTTTTCACGCAGAATCCGTGCCTGAAAGCCGTCGACATTCGGGGTTGTAATAACCGCATAACCGTCTGCTTTGAGTATTCTATACACCTCCCGTAAAAACCGCCCGGGATCATTTAAATGCTCGATGAGATGTGAAAAATGTATAACGGAAAACGCATCATTACCGTAATTCGCCTGTTCCAGAGTGCCCGTGTAAATATCCAGCTTTTTCTCCCTTCTGCCGTATTCCGCAGAAGCTTCGCAAATTTCCACTCCCTTAACTTCCCAGTCAGCTTTCCGCATACTTTCCAGAAGCATTCCCGTTGCACACCCTATATCGAGAAATGTATTGTTGATTTTTTTAATATTCGAAGTCAGATTGATAAAATCTATATCCTTTAAGCCTAACCGCATGAGATTAAAAAAGTTTTTCTCATTCGTTATTTCATAGTTAAAATATTCTTCACTGTACCGTCTTTTAAGGTCGTCAAAAACAGGCTGAGGATTTTGATATACGAGTCCGCAGCCGCTGCATTTAACAAATCTTGCAGAATCTATACGAAGGTATTCGACGTACAATGCAGAACCGCATATATTACATACGATTTTTTTAACTCTTTCATTATCCGGAGCAGTCGAATAGGTTTTCACTTAGATTTTCCGGCCTTTATGAAGAAATTACGCGTCGATTCATTTCCTGCAAAATCTTTTACGAGGATGAGAAGATGATTTTCACCTTCCAGAAGTTCTATCGAGCCAAGTCTGTATATCCAGTCGGAGGCATAAATATCATTAAAACTTCTTTTTGAACCGGAAAGTACAAGTTTACCGGAGTATTTAACAATCGAATTAAAAGTTATTCTTGCAGATTCCACACCATTCTCATAGAGTACGATCATGTACGGAGCCAGCTTCCAGATAAAACTGACATCTTCCCGCAAATCATAGATCTCTGCCAGTATTTCCACACGTGACGGCTTAACCGTATCTGTCCCGGATATCTTTTTCTCCTCATCTCCTGTTTTCATCCAGACATTTTTAATTATCGGGGGCTGTTTATCCTTAACCGGAGGAAGCAGCGTAAGAGGATTCAATATGGAATGTGTCTCGAAATCAATAATGGAAATATGCAGATGCTTTCCGTAGGAATGTCCTGTATCGCCGATAATACCCAGTTGACCGCTCTGCGCTATACTTGTTACTCCTGTCTTAATACTGTTATCTTTCAGATGACAGTAGATAGAACGTATATTGCCTTTGTGCTGAAGAACTACAAAGTTACCCAGACCGATCGGAGTGGAACTGTACTGACCGGAATTATACCGAAAGACAACCAAGCCGGAACTTATAGGAAACACAGGCTGAGCACCCCCGCCAAGGTCTATCCCCGTATGGAAGTGATCTCCCCTGCTCTCCCCGAAAGTAGATGTTAAGATTACCTTTTTTACAGGCCAGTCAAAACCATAAACGGACATTACGGATGTTAAAAGTATAAGTAATATTAATAGTTTTTTCAAAATTATATTTCCTCGATATCGATTCTCATTATACCATCACCTACGCCGAGTATAATATGATTCTCTACCCGCCTTAATGCCCCTATCTTCCCTTTTATTTCCGTATAAAGAAATATGGAGTCCATGGGTTTTAACAGCTCAAAAAAACTTCTATTTCTCGATGAAGATGCAATGACAATTAAACCTTCTTCTTTTAATATCAAAAACTCCCTGATTTTCCCGTTAAACCTGATAAACCGCAGAGTTTCGGTATCGATGTCAATAATATCAATTCCTCCTTTTGCTTCGAAAAGAAGGAACCTTCCGCCCGGAGAGAACCGCATTAAAACCTCCCTCCTGAAATCACTTTTAAGCTCTTTCGAATATATAACGGAATAATTCGAATTATGTCTTTTAAAAATAAGAATTTTCTGGGGATTAAGTCCGGAAATACAGGCAAACATCTCTCCGTCTTTCGAGGCCGCACTTCCGGCGATTACCTGGATACTGCTGCCGCTTGGTTTTATATCGAAAACGATTCTGCCCTTATCGTTTATTATTTTAAATGACCCATCGAGTAATCCGACGGATATTTCTCCGGAAGAAACGCTTACACTTGTTATGACAGAGTTAAAATCCTGCTCCCATGTTGTATCTCCCGTTTCTGTAATCTCCGATATTCCGGATAAATCAGTTTTAATCACGAACAACCTCTGCCCTGTTTCGTCGAAAAACGGGTATCCGAATGCATGAAATCCGCTGATTAAATTTCCTTTCGGATCTTTAAGAAAAAAATTCTCGGCAACCTTGCTGTAATCTATAAAAACCCTGTCGGTGAGACTCGCAAAAAAGGAACTCGTTTCCCGTAAATAAATATTACCCTTTAAATCAGTATAGCCGAATAATCTGCCGTTCCTGTACCAGATATACTTATTACCCTGCTGTATTTTATTGCTTTTCGTAATTTTCACCGTCTTAAGATCCCTGTACCAGACCGGCTTAACAACAATTTCTCTGCCTGTGGACAAAGAAAATAATCCAATAAAAACAATAACGGCTAACATAGACAGTGGGACAATATATCGTTGTTTCTTTTTTTTCACTCTTTTTCCCGTTTTCAGTAAAATAAGTTTTATTTTCTCTGGCTGAGTTTTTCCCGCTTATGCTGCAGTTCCGCTTTCTTCATGTCCGATTCCATCTTTGCCTTCCATATCTCTATCTTTCTCTTTATTATATCCATCTTGTCCGTATCTCCAAGGAGCAGATACATTCTTTTAAGTGCAGACAGAAAATAAATTGCCAGTTTTATATCATCAAAATGATGTGTGGAAAGTTCATACTTCTCCCTGTACCTGTTCGCTGCTCTGTCCAACAGTCTCTTTACAAGGTTGAGGTGTGCTATACGTTCGGTATATCCATCCACTCTCGGGTCGAGTTTTGCTACAAAGGTACGCATATCGACCATATTTTTTGCAATGGCTGCATACCGGCCTTCAAGTTCCACAAAAGACCACTTCCATTTTGAATTTTCACCGAAACCCTCTTTTACGGCATCTATCGAGTAGCCGAGCTTTTTAAGCAGATTATATCTGCTCCTGTCACTTAACGATTCGATACTTACAAGCCTTTCCTCGTAATCTGAAAAGGGAACATCGATACTTCCGGAAACAACTTCTTCCAGATAAATTATACACTTATAGCAGTATTTCCGGGCTTCGTTCAAGTATGCCTCATTTTTTATACCAAGCAGAGAAACAGAAAGTTGATTCATAAGTACGTAGTTGGATAACAGGTTTAGTGAATTATTGGCAAGCGTGATTCGTTTGTAATTTTCCCCGGCTATGCCGTTTTTGATTTCCATCTCAAAAGCTTTTTTTCTCTTCCGGATAGATTCTACTTCCGCCTTGTATTCTTTAATTTTATCCGCATACCGTTGTTTTGCTTTTACACTTACCTTTGCCATTCATTTCTCCACAGAGTTATTTAAATCCTGTCATATTTCGAAAGCAATTCCCGTGCATGCCGTAAAGATACTTCGGCATCCGCATCCCCGGAAAGCATCCTTGCAATCTCTTCTACCCGTCTGTTACTTTCTATACTTCTTACGGTTGTCAGCGTCCTTCCCTTTTCTTCATGCTTTTCTACTATTATATGATTATCGGCCTGAACCGCAATAGTCGCAAGATGTGTAATGCAGATTACCTGCTTTTCAGAAGACAGACTTTTTAATTTTTCACCCACAGTAACAGCGATCTGTCCTCCTATACCCGAATCTATCTCATCGAATATCAGCGTATCTATACTGTCCGATGATGAAAGAATCGATTTAATGGCAAGCATTACACGCGATAATTCGCCGCCCGAGGCTATACTTCTAAGTTTCTTAAACGGTTCCCCCTGATTCGGCGCTATAACAAATTCAATGTGGTCCTTGCCCAGGCTTCCGATGACCGGCTTGCCGGATTCTCCCTTCTTTTCCTCCACCATTACCCTGAACCGCACCTTCGACATTCCTAGATTCTTAAGTTCATTCTCCACCTTTGCCTGTAGTGTATCCGCTGCAGCTTTACGTTTTTTCGACAGAACCTCCGCTTTTGTCAGTATTTCTCTTTCCAGTTTCTTTATTTCAGCTTCTAGTTTTCGACGTTCATCCTCCCAGTTGGCCAGGCGTTCGAGGTCTGCTTCACATTTACGGCAGTATTCTATAATCTCCCCGGTACTGCTGCCATACTTGGCCTCGAGCGAACGTATTGTCGATAAGCGTTCCTCTGCCACTGCCATTCTTTCCGGACTATACTGTATACCGCTCCGGTACTTCCTGATTTCTTCACCGATCTCTTCCACGGCATAGAAAGTATTTTCCAGTTCCGAAACCAATCCGGCAAGCTTCGTATCGATACGAACAACCTGATCGAGGGAATTCCGGGCATTGCGCATATAAGACAACGCTCCGCCCCTGCTTTCGGAAAGATTCCCATATACATCTTCGAGCAGCCCGAATAGTTTTTCGAAGTTGGAAAGTATTTTATATTCTTCCTCTAATTCTTCCTCTTCTCCTGCCGTAAGAGCTGCTCTTTTTATTTCATTCACAGAGTACTTAAGAATGTCTATCTCACGGTTTCTCTCTTTTTCATCGTTTACCAACCTGTCAAAACTCTCTTTTTTCTGTGAAAGCTGTTTAAAAATATTATAAAAATCAGATGCAAGGCCTTCTGTTCCCCCGTACCGGTCTAAAAGCTTACGATGATTCTCGAGATTCAGCAGGGATTGATGTTCATGCTGTCCGTGAATATCGAACAGGTATCCTGCAAGTTCGATAAGTTCCGCTCTCGTTACAGGCACGGACTGGATAAAAACAGAACCGCGGCCGTTTCTTTTTACAGTTCTGCGAATTATTAATACATTATCTTCGATTTTTATTCCGTGAGCGCTCAGCCAGGAAGATACTTCACTGTTATCTTTTAATACGAGGGTGCAGGAAACAAGAGTTTCCTCATAACCTGCGCGAATCATAGATGTATCGGCTTTCGAACCTAAAAGAAGTCCTAATGCACCTATTAAAATCGATTTCCCTGCACCTGTTTCACCGGTTAAAACGTTAAGCCCTTCTGTGAACCCTACGGTTAATTTATCGATCAATGCGTAGTTGTTGATTATTAAACTGTCAAGCATTCGGCTCTCCGGCCCAGTTTAATTTTTTACGAAGAACCTCATAAAAATTTCTTCTATCGGACTGCAATATCAATGTTTTTTTGGAAGATTTCTTAAAAATCACCCTGTCACCCGGTTTAAGAGGGAAAGATTCCTGCCCGTCGATGGATAGAATAACATCT
Source organism: Spirochaetales bacterium (assembly GCA_003233545.1). Lineage (GTDB taxonomy): Bacteria > Spirochaetota > Spirochaetia > SZUA-6 > SZUA-6 > SZUA-6. The sequence continues at coordinate 2,586 of QILZ01000139.1, read as the reverse complement.
GTTCTCTGATGCTCCTCTACCTCGATTTCCAGAACCTCGTTTCCCGGAAAAACTATCGGCCTGTTGGAGAGTGTAAAGGGACAGATCGGATTAAGAATCAGCGCTTCCATCCCGGGATAAAGTATGGGCCCGCCGGCAGCAACAGAATATGCCGTGGATCCGGTCGGAGTTGCAACAATTACTCCGTCGGCTTTATACCTTCCGATATATGTTCCGGAAATATATACCTTAAGCCTTATAATACGGGAAATACCCCCTGTTCCTATTACTCCGTCATTTAACCCCAGATAACATGCGAACAGCTTTCCATTCCTTTCCACACAAACCTTAAGCATCATTCTGCTGCTTATTTTTAACCTGTTCTCTATATATTTATAATACGCATCTTTCCATTCTGATTTGGAAATCTCTGTTATAAAACCAAAATCACCCAAATTAACTGCAAGTATCGGGATGTTTTTACCGGCAACAATCTTTGCACAGTAGAGCAGAGTACCGTCGCCTCCCAAAGATATGGCAAGATTTATACCGCTTAAATCTCCGGGTTCCCCCGGCCACTCCTCCGGTTTCCTGTTAACCCTGTATAATAAATATTTTATTCCTGATTGTTCAAAGAAATCTGAAATTTCGTGTAAAATTTCAGAACTTTCCATTCTTGTACTGCCTGTTATAAGAAGAACTTTATCAATAAATTTGGCTGATTTCATTTTAATAAAACTATAACCTTTGGGTTCAGCTTACTGTAATTCTAAAAAAGTTTCCAGTATATATATTATTCTTAAGGTAAAGTGGAAATTACACGTGCGATTTTATCGACATCTCCTTTTCCAAGCATGGGATAAAGAGGAAAAAGAATGGTACGTAAAGATAAACCGGCTGCATTCGGAAATGAACTTCCGAACCCGTCGAACTCCTTGATTATTGAATTATCGAAGGCAGGCGCTGTTTCTATGTTATGTTTTCTGACGTATCTCTCCACTTCATTAAGACCATTCCTGATAACAACGGGATAGGCATAGTGTATATTCCTGCACCCGTTTTCATCGGTCAGAGTACTGTGTCTTGTTTTGCCAACAGCCTGCCTGTACATCCCTGCAATCTGTTCTCTCAGCACAATATCTTCCTCCAGATACCTTATCTGCGAAAGAGCGAGTGATGCATTTAAATCCGGTAATCTGCCGAACTCTTTTTTCTCATTCGCCTTTCGTTTTAAATCCCGCAGTATTTTTGTACTCTTTGTCATAACTGCCGCACCGCACCCGCAGGTTAATGCATTATCTTCTTCAAGAGACATTAAAGTAACATCCCCGAAACTTCCGCATAATTTACCGTCTGATTTTCCGCCCAGGCTCTGAGAGATATCCTCTATAATCGGGATTCCATGGGAAGATAACTTTTCACCGTCGGATAAAAAGCCCAGTGTATGATGCAGAATTATAAGTTTCGGATTTCCGGAAAGCAATTTTTCTAAAGAACCATTCGATATTAAAGCGGAACCGGACATCACATCAGAGTATACAGGCTGAATGCCGAGCAATTTCATTACTTCGAGATATACCGAAGGTATTAAAGGAGAAGCTATCACTCTGTCTCCCTCTGAAACACCGAGTACCTCGAATGCAAGCTTTATTCCGGTAAAATAACTGTTAACGGTAACCCCGCCCCTGATACCTATATATTGAGCAACTAAGAGGGCAAGCTCGTCGGCCAATTTCCCGGGTCCTATTCTGTCTGCAACGAGACGGTTTAAGACCCTGTTCATCTCCGCTCTTTTAATTGTAGGTCGAAATAGAGGCACTGCCATAATATTTCCCGTTTTTAGATTATTCCGATATACTGTGAATCTGCTGAAGTTCGGTTTTACTGAAAAGGCGCTTTATATCAAGAATTATAAGGTATCCCGATTCATTATTTACCACTCCGTTTATATATTCGGCACCGATACCCGAAATGACCTGAGGAGGGGGTTTAATCGATTCGGTTTCTATGGATAATACCCGCGACACTTTATCGATTATTATTCCGATTAATTTATCATCGACATTTATAATAATAATCCCGCTTAAAAGCTTTTCCTCCGCGGTTTTTTCCGTTCCCTGGAAATTAAATCGTTTATGCAAATTTATAACCGGTATTATCGTTCCGCGCAGATTCAGTATTCCGCCGACAAACGGGGGTGCATTCGGAATCGACCGGATTTCCTGTAATTTTACAATTTCCTTTACATCCATTATATCTATGCCGTAAGTTTCTTTCCCGAGATGAAACGTTACCAGCTGAATCCGGCTGCCCGCATCACTCATGATTCCTCCTCGTTATTTACAGGATAAAGGTGTTTTTTACTTTCTTCAATAACCATTAAGAAATATTTTTAAATAACCGGCATCAATCATCGACAAGCGGTACAAAACGGCATCCTATCGTTTTTTCTGCCTCAAAATGATTTCCTATCCTCTTAAAAACCGTTAAGGTCTGATATGTCCTGTAATCACCCACAGGAATTACAAGAATACCATTATCGGCAAGCTGGTCTTTTAATGCTTCAGGGACATCCTTAGAGGCTGCCGTAACAATAATACGGGAATA
>QILZ01000205.1 GCA_003233545.1 Spirochaetales bacterium | reverse complement strand
TTAGTTGAATTAACACCGAAATTACCAAGTAAATAAATAATTTCAAGTCCTGAAAAATCTTCAGTATAATTACATATTAATGTTAACTTATTTTTACCCTCTTTAAATAAACTGTTTTCTAATTTTATTTTTTCAAGTGATTTATCACACCACCAGCCATTTACATCAAAATATTTTACTTTCTGATCATTAAGAAATATTTCATAATATTTCGGTTTCTCTATGCCAAGATATAACTCCCCCTGAGGAATAACTTTTACATTAAACTCATAATTTAATTCAACTTTTACCTGTTTTAATTTATCTTTTTTCTCTCTTGCCCACGGCTGTGTCATTCGGCCTCCTCTATGAGGAATACCGAGATAATCCCTTACTATCTTATCAATTTTTAATATTTCAGTTTCTTTATTTTCTTTATTGTCTGCGATTTTATATTCCGGCATATCCAGAACAAATACATTGTTTTCAGTTAAAATTATATTAAAATCATTTTTGCTTAAATCGAGTGTTTTTATTATCTTATAATCTTTTTTAAGAGGATAATTTGTTTTGATTATTGTTTTCGGTATAACGAACAATTTACTTTCCAGAGGTAAAAAACCGGTTTTTATTTCGGTATAATTATCTTTATAAGACGATTTAATTCTATATATATTTCCGGTACTAGCATCAAGCTGTAAGATATTATTTATAACAGGAAAAAATAATTTTATACTTACACTTTTGTATACAGACTTTCTGTCTTTTACTCTTGCATCATCCATTTGATTTGATAATAATTGCTTTTTACTGTGTCCTGTATTTACAATAAACAAATAATAAGATTCATTATCTTCTTTTAGTATATAAACTATGGAAGGAATAATACTGCCTGTTTCATCCATAACCGATATTTTTCTTATGTCATTTAAATTATCATCTAATGATTCCACGTCAAAATCACAAATGATGCATTTTGTAGAAAAATCAACAATTTCATTAGACTTTTTAGCATTTACATATTTCGGAATATCTTTTATAAAAATAACTTTACCGCCTTTATCAGCAAAGTCTTTTAATAATTTTAAGGTTGTACCCCTTAAAGTTATAACGGGAGGAACAATAATAGTTTTATATTTTGATTTATTTATATTAAAAAAATACCTGTTACCTGATTTTAAAATCTTCCCATGCCTTGAAATTATATCTTCATCACCAAAATCAAAATTAATATTTTCCTGCATTAAGACATCTGATATTTTAACAGCATCATTATCCAGTTTGTCTCTTAATTTCTTATTACTTTCGGAAAGTGTCCACATGCTTTCAATGGGATTTATAACAAGTACGTCTATTACTTGACTTCCATTATTCAGTACAGAATTTATTCTTGAAAAATAATTTTCGACATTTTCATATATATTCCACCATGGTGATTGATAAAAAATAGAAGCAGGATAATCTCTTTTTGCCTGTCCAAGCATTGTATACCATGATAAATGCAGACACCTTAAATTAATTCCAAGGGCTGTTTGCCAATCACCAAGAGCCTTATGTCCTTTAAAATTAAAATCCCATCCTGTGCACCCATAAGTTTCAGTTAATCTGTACTTTCTGCCAAATTGATTTGCAACAGAATTAACTTGTTTTACCGTATTATAAATTCTCCAGTATTCCGTTAGTAAATCTATTCCGGGGGCCTGCATAAATTCATAAAATCTTTGAACGCTGCCTACTGCTCTTTCCTGTGAGGATAATGTATCTTCCATAAGAGCATGTCCTGTGAATAAAATATTATTTTTTTCACACCAGTTTCCTATTTGCTTTGAAAAAGATTCCGTGAATAAATAAGTTAAACAATCATAATAATCTCGCCTGACGGCAGATACTTTATTACCATTTATATTATAATTTATTTCAATTAATTTATCCTGTAGATCATAACCATATCTTTTCTTGAATGTTTCAGGCAAAGAATTTGTCCATGGGAATGCTTTAGAATTTGCTATACCATTATAATTTGTTTCATGGCCATAATTTGGTTCATCTGTAAAAATACCGGGTATAATATTTCCAAAATTATTACCCGTATTCTTTTTATATTTCTCATGGGTTGTTTTAATAAATTCTCTTACAGATTCTTTGTCTAATGTATCGAGATAAGTATATCCATTATACCAGCTGTCCGATTTACTTTCTTTGACAGAAAAAATAATTAAAATTCCATTGTTATTAATTGTTAAAGGTAAATTATTGTTGGAAATAGCTTCAATATCAAATAAATTATTTTCTTTTATTTTGCATTGAAATATCTGAATTATATCCCGGTTTAATTTAAGATCTTTTATATCTCTGATTTCCTGTACTACTAATTTTTTCATTCTGTATATTGGATTTTTAGTAACGAGTCCGCCTGCTGCACCTGAAGGCCATCTGTCTTCGTCATATATCCATACATTCATCCCTTGCTTTTTTGCTTCTTTAACGCATACATCTACAATTTCAAACCATTTTTTCGAAAGATACTCTGTATTAAGTCCGACACGTGGATGCATAAAAAAACCGCCTAGCCCCATTTGTTTCAATAATCTTATTTGTTTTTTAATTTCTTCTTTATCTAATTCACCATTCCATGACCAAAATGGTATACCTCTGAAAATGTTATCAGGATTTGTAAATTTTTCGTCAAATTTCATAATAATTCCTTATAATTAATCAGCAAAGTCTCTCCCTGTAATTGTTATAAAATAGCATAATTACTTGACAATCGATATTTTATATGATTAATATAATTCAGTCAATTGAAATCGGTTTCGAAAACGATTTCATAATATATAATTTAAAGGGGGCAGATATGCTAAAGAAGATTAAGGTTTTATGGCTTCTCCTGGTCATAAGTCTGGTACTGCCGGCTTCTATGCTATGGGCGGCCGGATCAGAAGAAGCATCGCCTGCAAAACCGGGCGGAGCAGGTACGCAAACAGGTGTTCTGACCGGTTTCGGAGCAAAAGGACTCATCGGAAGCTGGAAGTTCGACGAGGGGAAAGGCATAACCGTGGATGATTCTTCCGGAAACAATAACAACGGAACCATCCACGGTGCTACCTGGGTAAAAGGCCAGGTAGGCGGAGCACTGGAATTCAATGGAACGGATAACTACGTTGTTATTCCAGGGTTCGCCGCCTTAAACAACCTCAAGGCAGTGACGATGATGGCCTGGATTAAATCGTCGCTTTCGACAAGGCATACGATTATAGAGAGGTGGCTCTACGGAGGAAAGACAAATGAGCGTTCCCTGGTGCTGACAGTCGGACCTGCATCCAAGGGAGTTAGTTTTGGCCTAAAGCCGGCGCCCGATACAGGCGGAGGCGGGTTTCTCGGTTCCATCGGACATGTTCCCACGGACGGGTGGGCATACATTGCAGTGACCTCTGACGGGCAGAAGATGAAGATTTACATCGATGGTGTGCAGGATCCCCGTACCAAGGCTGCTCCCGGGAAGATTAAACCTTCTACTGCGAATCTGAACATCGGGGGATGGTATGCCGAGGGAGAGTGGAGTGAGTATTTTAAGGGAATCATCGACGAGGTAAGTATCTACTCCCGGGCATTGACTGCAGAGGAGATACTAAAATATTACCAGATGACCAGCACCAAGGGTAGTGTCGAAGGGAAAGTAAGTGATGCGGCCAGCAACCCCCTTGCCGGGGCACAGGTACAGGTCGGGCCTTTTTCTGTAACCACTGATGCCGGGGGAAACTACTCCCTGCCGGAGGTTCCTATAGGCATTTATCAGGTTACGGCGATAAAGAGAGCATACAGCCAAAAGATCGAGCAGAATGTGGAAGTGGAAGCGGGCGGAAACACCGTACTGAACTTCAAGCTGGAGACGGATACGACGGCGCCGGTTATATCCGGTGTCAAGAGCAAGGATGTTGCCAGCCTCAGCGCATGGGTCGTCTGGGAAACCGATGGACCGGCCAACAGTTTAGTTAGATTCGGCACTGCGTCAGGCAGGTACACCGGGAAGGTAAGCGATCCGGTTTATGCGACCGGGCACAGTATCGCTCTGACCGGGCTTTCTCCGGTGACGACCTATTACTTCGTTGCCGGGAGTACGGACAGGGCCGAGAATCCCGCACAAAGCCGGGAACAGAGTTTCACTACCGGCCGGCTGGGGGGTATGATTATCTGGGATACCAACAAGAAGTACCGCATGAAGCGTCCGACCAGGTTTGCCATGGACGACCGGCAGAAATGGACACAGGTGCCTTACGGCATGACCGGTGATTCCGTCTTCAGAGGCGACCCCATGATCGGGAACAAATATCTTCAGTTGTTCCTGTTTTACAACAAGAGCGACAGCGTAAATCTTGCTGCCAAACTGGAAGACGGCGGGCTATCGGGTAATGAGATATACAAGGTTTATGACGATAAGAATGGCCGAAGGAACTTTGGCATGGGCACGGTTTACACCAGGATTCTGAAGAACACCCCGGATGAAATGGTAGTAGAACATGCGGGGTACAGCAGGAGAATGAAAAAGAACAAAATGGTAACCATCTACACCATGCAGGCGGATAAGCCCTGGCTGAAGGTTCTGCCCAAAAAGTGGGTAAATCAACAGGGGATGCACGGAAAGACCAGGATAATCGCGTTCGTCCTGAAAAACGGGGGAGAAGTGATATTCGATTCTAAGAGAGAACCGTGGAACGGGAAGGAAAGGAATATCCAGGCGCCGGAGGGAACGATAGGTATAATCAATTTTCGCCGGCATTGGACGACCAGGTACGACTTCATGTGGTTCCTTGGGCTGTCTCCCGGAGCTGAAAAGGATCGAAGAACATATGTAGGATTCCATTCGGACCCGTTTAATGGTGAAGAGGTGTCACCGAACAGGCCCAGTGTTGGCGCACAGTATGTATACATGGACAAGGATAAGCCGGCCGTGATAGCTGCACTCCGCTATAAGTCCGACTGGACACGGGAAAATGTAGGGAAGCCGATAAAGGCCGGCGAATCCTATGTTTCAAGTTTCTCTGCGCCTTATCCCGGGAAGTGGCGGCTGATCGGAAGGGTAGTGAGCGGCAAGCAAGGCAAATACCCCGCCGGGACTGTGGAACTGGCGGACCTGGCCAAGCCTTATTCAAGCAGCTTTACGCAGTTTCTGAAGCGTGGCAAGTACTATTCCAGTACTGTGAATGTTACCGGCGCCGATGTCGCTGCGGGGAAGAAGTTTACCTTTACCAGCGGGATTGACGGGGAACTGGATTATCTGCTGATCTACCTGCGCGACAGGAATGACGACACGTCTAAGGACATTTACACGCCCATGGACGTTTACAGGGAGGCGATTCTGGGTCAGGTTAACAAGGAATAGGTTTCTGGTTCAGCAGCGGACGTTGCCGGTGTTGGGTGGTGTTGAGCGGATGATTCCTGGACCTTCGGGAGGACCGAGCCAGGTTAAAGTGAGTCATTCGCCTGTGTCTCACAAAGGAGGCAAGCGTGAATCCCCACCGGCACGAGCCGCTGATAGTTTGTCTGGATAAAATGGCCATAGAGGAAGATATAGATGAAACGACGTCCGCGAATAAGAGAGATAGGTGCCGTTATCGGGAAGTTGAAGACAGGCAAGTACAACGCAATAACAGATGTTCCCGGCGTAAGAGTGGGACATGTCACGTTAATCGAAGGTGAAGGTGCACTCAGGGTATTCGAAGGTCCGGTACGAACCGGTGTCACGGCAATCCTGCCCCATGATGGAAATGTGTTTCAAGAAAAAGTAACGGCTGCCGTACACATTATTAATGCTTACGGGAAGTCCACAGGATTACTGGAGGTGAAAGAACTTGGCAGAATCGAATCGCCAATACTTTTGACTAACACCTTTAGCGTATGGAACGTGGCTAATACGCTGATCGATTACATGATAAAGCAGAATCCCGGCATGTTTTCGTTTAATCCGGTTGTCTGCGAGTGCAGCGACAGCTTTTTAAATGACATACTGGGCAGGCACGTTAGACCCGAGCATGTTTTCTATGCGATAGAAAAGGCCAGGGAAGGGCCTGTCAGGGAAGGAAGCATCGGTGCGGGAACAGGTATGTCAGGTTTCGGTTTTAAAGCAGGCATAGGTACATCATCGCGCGTTATTCCTGAAGATGAAGGCGGTTACACTATCGGGGCACTGACTCTTACCAATACCGGCGGCCGCGGTGACTTATGTATAGATGGCATTCCCGTTGGCAAAGAGCTTGAAGCGATAGCAGCGAAGGAAGAAACTATTAAACCTGACTCGAAAGTCTCAGCATTCCCGGCCCTGACCGACAGGAATGCCGGAAACTCGATAATAATCATTATTGCAACCGACGCTCCCGTTTCTTCGAGACAGCTTCTCAGAATTGCCAGGAGAGTTCCCTTAGGTTTAGGCCGCACCGGTGCAATAGCCGAACATGGAAGCGGTGATTTTGTTGTTGCGTTTTCAACTGCAGGCAGGGCGCCTTATCACTCATACGGGAGGCATGTTCAGGAAGCCACTGCCCGTCTTAACGAGAAAACAACCGGCGGGAGAATTGAAGACCATGAATTAACGCCCCTGTTCAGAGCAACGATCGAAGCAACCGAAGAGGCAATAATCAATTCCATTGTAAGAGCAGAGACCGTTGTAGGACGGGATAGAAATGTGAGCCATGGTATTCCGATAAAGCAGGTCATCGGGATTATAGAAAAATACCGGCATAGTACATAATAAAAAGCTTTAATTAAGGAGGATAATTAGTATGAGTATTTTATATTTACTGGGTACAGGAACTCCGACTCCCACAAAATGGCGATTTGGGACCTCGTATGTTCTGCAGCTGAAGGGGAATTACTTGATGTTTGATTGTGGACCAGCCAGCACTTATAAGCTGGTTAAAACCGGTCTGTTCCCAACACAGATTGATTATCTCTTTTTTACACATCATCACTCCGATCATGATGCGGACTATCCTTGCTTCCTGTTGTGCCGTTGGGATCAAAGTATAGGCAAAGAACACCGGTTGCAGGTCTATGGACCTCCGCCTACTAAGTGGATTACCGAACGTCTCATTGGGCCGGAGGGAGCATTTTCTCATGATTTAAGGGCCCGTCTGGAAAGCCCGGTCAGCCAGAGTGTGCATGAAAATCGTGGTGGTTCATTGCCGCGTCCCGGGATATCTCTCGATGTCAACGATATAAGTCCCGGAAAAGTGATAGAGACAGATCAGTGGAGGGTAACTACAGCACCTGTTCGCCATGCTGAACCCTGGCTGGAATCGATTGCCTACCGCGTTGATTCAGATGAAGGGAGCATCATGTTTACCGGTGATACAGGTCCCTGTGAGTCGGTAAACCGGCTTGCCAGAGGTGTTAATGTTCTTGTTGTTAATTGTTGGGATCACCAGGAAACGATGGAAAAGAATGGCGAAGCCCCTGGTCAGACAGGAACCCTGGATGCGGCAAATATGGCGCAGGCATCCGGCGCCGGGAAGCTCATTCTTACTCACACCGGTCCCCATCTTGCCAAACCGGGTTCCAGAGAAAAGGGAATAGGAGATATTGCACGCATCTACCAGGGAGAAGTCATCTTCGGGGAGGAACTGATGAGTCTTGTTCTTTGGTAACTTTTAGAGAGAAGATATCTAAAGAGCGGGAAATTGGACTTCATCTAAATACTCATGCGCCGGTATTGTCTATAGGACTGATACAATGTTGCGTGTTGACACCTTTATAATAAAAACCTATTATTAATAATAAAAGTAAAGGAGGAGTGATAAAATGATACGTGATCCCGTTTGTGGAATGGAAATAAAAAGTCCTTCGGAGTATTATAGCCAATATGAAGGACGGAAATACGAATTTTGTTCGCCGGCATGCAAAGCCAAATTCGAAGCGGAACCGAACCAATACATTCCGGTTGATTCCAAACCGGGTAAAACTACTTACCGTGTTTCGGGTGATGGGATTGAACGATTGCAAATTCCTGTTATAGATATGCATTGTACTTCATGTGCTTTGGCGATTGAGAAAGAACTTAACAAGTTGCCCGGTGTAAAAAAAGCGCATGTTAATTATACCACTGAACAGGCTTATGTGGAATATCTGCCCCAGGAAGTAAAAACGGAAGAAATACTACAGGCTATTAAATCGGCTGGTTATCAGACCGGGCAGGCTACTCTTAAGCTGGGCATCCGCAAAATGCACTGTGCTTCCTGTGTTACCAAAATTGAAGAAGAACTGAGGAAGACACCCGGTGTCCTTTCGGCCTGTGTAGATTTGGCAACGGAATCGGCTGCCATAAATTACCTGCCGTCGATGGCAAAAATACCGGAGATTAAAAGAGTAATCGAACGTTTAAATTACCCTGTTTTTGCAACAAGTTCACCGGTTGTCGCAGTCAGCAAGGCCGTAGTCGAGCCGGAAGATGAAAACCAGAAGGCCCGCGAAAAAGAATACAGAACTTTGCTGGGCAAGTTTATTTTTGCCGCAATCCTTTCAATTCCCTTTATCCTTTTTAGTTATCCGGCTTTATTTGGCCTGCCGGCTCAATTGCAGAAAGGAAGTGACCTGCTTCGTTTTATCTGGATAACAATGGGTGTGATCAGTTTGCCGATCATGTTTTGGTCCGGTTTGCATTTTTATACAGGCGCGCTATCAGCCATTAAAAACCGTTCGGCAAATATGCACACGCTTATCGCCACGGGTATCACCGCTGCCTGGCTCTATTCCTCGGTTGCCGCACTCGTTCCGGATATTTTCCCAAACGAGGCTTTGGCTGACGTTTTTTTTGATGTAGTTGCGGTGGTCGTGGCGTTGGTAAACCTGGGCATGGCGTTAGAAATACGTGCTAAAGGAAAAAGTTCCGAGGCTATAAAGAAGCTGATCGGTTTACAGCCCAAAACTGCCCGGGTCATCCGCAATGGGGTAGAAATTGATGTTCCGATAGAAGAAGTGGTATTGGATGACATCATCCTTGTCCGCCCCGGTGAAAAAATTCCCGTAGATGGAATCGTTACCGAAGGTTCCTCCAGTGTAGACGAATCGATGATCACCGGTGAACCTATTCCGGTAGAGAAGAATAAAGATGATGAGGTGATTGGCGCTACTATTAATAAAACAGGTTCATTCCGGTTTAAAGCTATAAAAGTGGGAAAGGATACTGCCCTGGCTCAGATTATCAAAATGGTGCAGGATGCGCAAAGTTCAAAGGCCCCCATTCAACGCATTGTCGACTTGGTTTCGGCTTACTTTGTTCCAGGAGTCATTATTATTGCTATGCTGGCCTTTGTGGCATGGTATGATTTTGGCCCTTCTCCTAATCTGATTTACGCCCTGGTGGTATTGGTAACCACGCTAATTATTGCCTGCCCCTGCGCTTTGGGACTGGCCACTCCCATTTCATTAATGGTGGGTGTGGGGAAAGGAGCTGAAAACGGAATTCTTATTCGCAGTGGTGAGGCGTTGGAAACTTCTCAAAAACTCGATGCGATTGTTCTGGATAAAACCGGTACCATCACTGCCGGTAATCCATCTCTGACCGATATAATTTCTGTGAATGGGTTTAAAGATGAAGAAATATTGTTATATGCAGCTTCCGTTGAAAAAGCATCCGAACATCCCCTGGGAGAGGCGATTATTAAGGGAGCTGCCGATCGCTCGCTGACCCTGATTGACCCCCAAAAATTTAACGCTGTCCCCGGTCATGGTGTAGAAGCATCAGTGAAGGGGAAACGAGTGATTTTAGGTAATGAAAAAATGATGAAAAAATACGATATCGACCTGGGAGATCTGAGTCAACGCAGTCAAAACATGGCAGATAATGGCAAAACACCCATGTATATTGCCGTTGATGGGAAAGCTGCCGGTATTGTCGCTGTAGCAGACACAGTAAAGCCCGATTCCAAAGAAGCAATTGCTCGTTTAAAAGAGATGGGTCTGGAAGTGGTGATGATTACAGGAGATAATCAAAGAACAGCGAAGGCCATTGCCCGCCAGGTGAACATTGACCGGGTATTTTCCGAAGTGCTTCCGGAAGACAAGGCCTTCAATATAAAGAAACTACAACAAGAAGGGAAAAAGGTAGCCATGGTTGGGGATGGCATTAACGATGCACCTGCCCTGGCTCAGGCAGATATTGGGCTTGCCATTGGCACCGGAACCGATGTCGCCATCGAGGCCTCCGATATTACTCTGATTAAGGGCAGCTTGTGGGGTGTGGCTCTGGCCATCCAATTATCGAAAGCAACTATGAAGAATATCAGGCAAAATCTGTTTGGAGCCTTTTTCTATAACGGCCTCGGAATTCCGATAGCCGCAGGAATTTTGTACCCGTTTTTTGGTGTGTTACTGTCGCCCCTGATTGCCGGCGCAGCAATGGCTTTTAGTTCGGTTACTGTCGTGACTAATGCCAATCGGCTACGACGGTTTAGGGCTAAAAACATAAGAATATAAAGGAGAAAATCATGGCCTTAGATCAGATTATTGTCACAATCGCCGGGCTCATATTATCCGGAGGATTAGCCTGGTATTTCTGGTTTTCGGAATCCAAAGCTACCCGGATACAGACCACCTCGAGCGGTGTGCAGGAGACGCTTATCACGGTAAAAGGTGGATATTCACCGGATGTCATCGTTGTGGAAGCCGGAAAACCAGTACGGCTTAACTTCTTACGTGAAGAAACTGCAGCCTGTTCGGAACAGGTTCTTTTACCTGATTTTCATAAACAAGCCACGCTGACTCCGTTCAAGACTATTCCTCTGGAATTTACTCCGGAAAAACCGGGCGAGTATAGATTCCAATGTGCAATGGGAATGCTGCATGGGAAATTGATCGTAGAGTAGAATCCGATTGTTTGCTGTGTTGAATCTTTGATTCAGGCTGTCCGGAACGTACTTTTATGGAGAAATATTAATGATGATACAGGGAAGTACCTCTAAAGGCTGGCTGCACAAAGAGGGAGGGTTTAATTTTACAAAAGAGTATTATTTTGATCCTTTTGCGAGAAAACAGCAAGATGAAAGAATAGAAAAATTCTTACAAAAAATATTCCCTGAATTGTCTTTACATAATTTGGAATCAAAGCTCGTAAATATTAAATATGTAACTTCAGATATGATTTATGTCGGTGCAATCCAGCCTAATTTGATTATTGGTGTATTGTTAGGGTCCGATTTTATTTTTCCTGCAGATGGGGATGCAGATATTTCTACGGCTCCTCTCTCGGGTATTACAAAAATATCTGACCTGCCTGATGTAGATATACTATGCGGGCATCCCCTTATTAAAAAGTTCGAAGCTCAGATAGAGATGATAAAGCAGGATAATCCGGAATTATCAATAATACCTCCTTTCTTCTGGGATCTTTCCGGACGTGCAACAATTCATGGTTTTTTTACAACCGCTTTTAAACTTATTGGTCAGAAAGTATTTATGCTTCTTTATGATGATCCTGATTTTATTAATGGACTACATGGATGGCTTGCAGAATTGTATATGCGATTAATAGATAAATTTGCGAATATTGCATCTATCGAGGTAACTGGAATACATATAGGGGAATGTTCAGGTTCTCTTATCTCTCCGGCTGCTTTTATGAAATTTATATTACCATATTCAAATTTGATGGGGGAGACATATGGACAAGTTCGTTTCCATTCCTGTGGGTATTCGGACCATTTGCTCGATGGGATAGCAGCGATAACTAATCTATCTTCACTGGACACCGGATCTAATACTTCGGTTGGGAAGATTCGAAGTATAATGGGACAGGATTTTTTAATCGAGCTTGCACCTCCTGTAGAAATTCTTTTATCAAGTTCCGATAAAAAAAATATCTTAAAATGGCTCGATGTTATATTAGACGAAAATAATGATGGTCCCCTATGCCTGAGTTATCATCTTGAACCAGGCTACAGCATTTCTAATATAATATATCTGCATGAGGAACTCATATGCAGAGGCTTGGTGGAACGTTATAGAGTAAGCATATAGATTTTACACTTTAAGAGAGAATATCGATGAAAAGGATTGGAATTTTGGGCGGGCTGGGACCGGAGTCGACGGCAGTCTATTATGAATACATTACCCGGGAATATTACCGGAGGTATGGTAATTATTCCTACCCGGAGATAATTATTTATAGTTTGAGTTTCCAGGAGTTTATTGATACCGGGTATGAAGCTGCCGGGAAGGTTAAGACGGCTATCGGGAATCTACATAAAGCCGGGGCTGACTTTGTGATTGCTGCCTGCAACTCCATACATATTGTTTTTGAAGAGGTCTCCGGGAATATACCTATACCGTGGTTTAGTATTATTGACGCTACGGCACAGGAAATTAAAAAAAATAATATAAAGAAGGTAGGCTTGTTAGGAACCATTTTTACTATGAGTAAAGATTTCTATAGTAAAGGACTTGCCCGACATCATATTGAAACGATTACTCCCTCCGTGGAAGACCGGCAGAAGATAAATAATATTATTTATAAGGAATTGGTACTGAATGAGATTAGAGATGACTCCCGGCAGGTTATAGTGGAGATTATAAGGAACCTAAGCCAAAAAGGGGCTGAAGGAGTAGTGTTGGGATGCACGGAACTCCCCTTTTTAATAAAACAGAAAGATACTTCCGCTAAAGTTTTTGATACCACCACCATCCATACCCGGAAAGCTCTGCAGATAGCCCTGGGAGAAGAGGAAACCTGATGTTTGACTTGATTATTAAAAAAGGATTGATTGTAGATGGGAAAGGCAAAAAAGCCTACCATGCCGACGTTGGTATTCAAGGGGAGAAAATTAAGGAAATCGGCAATTTGACTTCTTCCCCCTCCCGGAGATATATAGATGTTAAGGGGTTAACGGTAGCTCCCGGATTTATAGACATGCACTCCCATTCCGATTTGGGTTTCCTTGCTCCCTCTTTTACGGAACCCAAGATTAGGCAGGGTATAACTACCGAAGTAGTAGGAAATTGTGGAATGAGTTTAGCTCCTGTAGAGAAGACAAAACTTGCTTTGTTAAAAAAGTATTTAGCCCCTTTTCAGGGAGGAATAGCAGGACTTCCCTGGGATTGGGAAAGCTGGGGAGACTATTTAAATCATCTTCAGAGACGTGGGGCAGCTGTAAATGTGGTTCCTTTGATAGGTCAGGGAACTATAAGAACGGCAGTTATGGGATTCGAAAACAGGCCCGCCACTTCTCCGGAGATGAAGCGGATGAAATCCTTGCTCAAAGAAGCTATGGAACAAGGTGCTTTTGGTCTCTCCACGGGATTGATATATCCTCCCGGCGTATATACTCCCACCACTGAACTGATAGAACTCTGTAGAGAGGTAAATCAAGAAGGGGGCCTTTATGTCTCTCACATAAGGAATGAAGGTTATAAGTTGATAGAGGCAATAAGGGAAGTAATAGAGATAGGTAAGGAGGCTTCCATCCCGGTACATATTTCTCATTTTAAAGTTCAGGGGAAAGAGAATTGGGGGAAAACAAAAGAGGCTTTGGAATTAATAGAGAAAGTCAGGAAGGAAGGATTGGATATAACTTGTGACCAATATCCCTACACTGCTTGCAGCACTGTCTTGAGTGCTTTACTTCCTCCCTGGGTGCACCAGGGAGGAGTGGTGCAATTGATAGCCCGGTTAAAACAGCCTCATCTGCGAAAAAAAATAGAAGAAGAAATGGAAGCAAACTATCCGGGCAGTCTTAAAGGATATAGTGGGTGGCACAATGTTCTTTTAAGCTATTGTGAAAAGCACACCCATTGGGAAGGAAAGAATATAGAAGAGGCGGCCGAAGAAGAAAATAAATCTCCTTATGAATTGTTCTTTGACCTTCTAATAGAGGAAGAAGTTAAGACCACCATGATAATTTTTGCTATGGATAAGCAGGATATACGGAGGATTTTGAAATATCCTCATACTATGATCGGCACTGACGGTCTTCCTTCCAAAGGTAAGCCCCATCCCCGGCTTTACGGCACCTTCCCTCGTATCTTAAGTCGTTATGTCAGAGAGGAGAGGATTTTTTCTTTAGAGGAAGCTATTCGAAAGATGACCGCCCTTCCGGCCGGGAAATTAAACTTGAAAGGAAGAGGTCTTATACGGAAAGGTATGTATGCAGATTTAGTCATTTTCTCTCCGGATAAGATTAGCGACCAATCTACTTATGAACATCCTCACCGATATCCAAAAGGCATAGAGTATGTTCTGGTAAATGGTGGGATAGCTGTAGAAAGGGGTAATCTGAAAAAAGGATTGTTCGGGAAAGTGCTCTTACACCATAAAAATGGAGAATGAAAGATGTCTACTACTTGGAAAGGGAAAAAGCATCAATAGATGAATCCCTTACTGATAGGACATCAGGGAGGGCTGTAAGATGAGGAAGCTCAATGGCCGGCGAAACTCCGGATGGACAAGGTATTAGAACAAGGGGAACTATGACCCCGCCTCAAGTTTGACACTGCCAATTTCTGGTAATCTTTGTTTCCTGAATATTTTTTATCCTTGCAAAGACTATCCCTAAACCCGGATCATTTATTACATCCAGTAAATCGTGACATATCTTGCCATATATTCTGTTTTTCTTCCAATCGCCCTGAAGTTTTATTTCAGTCAGCTTTAGTCTTTGATAAAAAACCAAATAAGGCTGATCAAAAGGAAATCTAAATCCATATCACTCACCACTGCCAAAGGAACACCATAGGCTTTCTTAATTCTATCAAGAAAAGAAATTAAATCATTTTAAGTTTTCCGAAGGTAGTTTATCATTATCCAGAACAATTTCTGTTATCCCGTCTAATACGCTTTGATCAACGCTTATTAAATGAGGGCTTGCACCATCACAGGTGCCGCCCAGATGAAGAATATATCCTCCATTCATATTCATGTAACGACGTATTTTCCTTTGAACTAATTTGTGTAACAATGCCAGATAAATGACAAACTTTCTCGCAAGAAATCCGATTTCAGATATTGAAATTATAACATTTTTCTGTTTTAGTTCTGAAAGGATTTCTTGATAATTACGACATCGAAGGAATAGGCTCTTGCCGATAAAAATGATTACATCGAAACCAAAATTACATTTCTCCGGTACCAAAGACCGTAGTTCTTGTGAATGAAATATATGTCCACATCTCCTGCAATAATAAATAGTTTCATGTGCAATCAAATCACCTACGGCTAAGGTTGCTGTTTTTTTGTCCGGCAATGTCTTCTGTACTTTTAACTTAATATGACAATCGGGACATGTATCTCTTTCCGGCTTGAAGTGGATAATCGGCGCAAGTGAAAAAAGTTTCGGAGAAGAAACGTTAAGCGTCAGATTATCGTTTAGCCGCCTTAGTATTTTTACTACTTCATATTCAGTTTTTTTTAGAAATATTATAGTGCTTAAAAAGATTAACTATCGTGTTCGCTTCAATTTTATACCCTTTATCATGAAGTCCGGATAAGAGCGCCTCAATACTAATTCCCGGATTCCGGATTAGCTCAACAAAAATGACTATTGTCATACATCCGGCGGCAGTTCGGATACGGAAGATTCGGGAGGAAATCTTTTTTCTTTCTGTGATTTGTATATATCAGGATCTGCTGAGAAATATACAATTTGGTTTTTATGCTTTTCTTTTCTTAAGCCAG
>QILZ01000261.1 GCA_003233545.1 Spirochaetales bacterium | reverse complement strand
AGTATAAAGCGTAGACATCATATTCATGAAAGCAGTTTACAAAAAGCTGTGAAAAACGCTGTTAGACTTTCTGGAATTTCAAAGAATGTAGGGTGTCATACATTCAGGCATTATTTTGCAACTCATCTTTTAGAAGCGGGTGTTGATATTCGTACTGTTAAGGAATTACTTGGACATTCAAATGTTTCCACAACTATGGTTTATACCCATGTGATGAAGAAGCCAGGCATAGATGTAAAAAACCCCTTGAAAAGAAATAAATTGCCAAAACTGTATATATTTTAAAAACTCGAGAAAAATCTAAGTCGAATAATCCATATAATCCCAAAATCCAGAACGTAAAACCGAAAAATCTCCTTATAAGCAGACATATTTGGAAGTGCTCTATTCTTATTTCTAAAATACCGCATTATCCTATCTATCTGTTCCGGATCAATTATAAAAGCTGCTATACGCATTTTAAAAAGCCGCTTTTTTCACAAATTAACGGATTAATCCCATACACTTTATTTATAAGCCGTGCCCAGGCAGAACGCTTAACTTCAGCCTTTAACTTTTTCTCTCTCTAACTCGATATTATCATCATCTTTAACAGCAATATTGTACAAGGCGAACTCCCGCCGGTGGTATATGTTGAGCAAGGGCGGCAGTAAAATCTGAGGCTGGATAGACTTAGAAGTTTTTACCAAAATATTCATTGTACTTTGTTTTAAAAGAACCTTCCCTTTAAACGGCTCATATTTAATCTTACTTAAAGAAGGAGGAGGCCGGACAAGGTATTTTGCAATCGATTCCCGTGTCTTATCGTCCGAACCATATAATCCTAAAATCCCGCGGCTATTATAACTATAGCCGGGTTGGCAGGGGAATTTTTAAAGCTTTGAAATAATTCTCGCTGTTTCTTAGACACCTCTGTAACAATCGTTTTCTTTTCAGCATGCTTCTTTTCCGATATCTCAAAGAAAATGCAGGTATTTCTTGCCAGATATCGGGAAATATATTTTTAAGCAAAATCTGTAGATTCAGTTGCTTTGATAGTTCATAGAGAAAATAGGTATTTCAATAATCTAAAGAACTATAGCCTCTATGCGTGGAAATCAGTTCTCCTGTTTCAGGATCAATATCAACGGGATTTATGCTGCCGCGCCGCCCGGAGCAACCACCGGTTTCCGGACGTTTATCCTGCTCAAAGGTAAAAACTTCGTCATTGCCGTTATAATGGCACCCTTTACTTCTTCCCCTCTTCGGGTCGGTTTTATAATACCTTAGTACGCCATGCCGTGTGCATGAAAATAAAAGAGGTCTTTTTAAAAGACCTCTTTCTATATTTAATCGAACGGAAGGCCGTTCTGTTTTGTAATGGCGGGACAGAGATAAGCTTCTCTGTCCTGTGATGATTAATTATTAATGTTTATAAGTTTCGGCCTGCTTACCGGTTTTTTAGGAAGCGTAATCTTTAACAGCCCGTTTTTAAACTCCGCCTTAATACTGTTTTTATCGACACTTTCCGGAAGAGTAAACACTCTGGAAAAATAGCTGCTGTGTCTTTCCTTCAGTATATAGCCTTTCTTTTTCTCTTCTTTTTTTGAATCCTTTTTGGAGCTTAATGAGAGAAGATTACCCTCTACCTTAAGTTCGATATCTTTTTCCGTTAAACCGGGCAGCTCGGCTTCCATCATATAAGCACTGTCCTCTTCCCGGACATCGATTGCCGGAACCCCCGTATTAAAAGCAGGATCATCGAAAAATCGATCGATAACATTATTCCAGTCGAAAAGAGAAAGTGTTTCCGGATTATATTTTACCAGTTTCATTTTGAACCTCCTGATTCTGTTTAATCTTTCAATAATTATATTGCAAATACCGTGCCAAATTAGATTATCTGTAATTGCTGTAATAATAAAGAGTTGGAAAGCACTAAATATGCTGCTCTATTACAGTGCAGGTAAATGGATCATAATAACACAGCAGTGAGTTTTAGTAAAATATCTGCGTCGATATGACACAGGATCTTTTTTCAGGTTTTGCATTTTATTATACCTTTGACGCTTTACATATTTAAGAAATTATCATTTTATAGTAGGTTCTACTGTAATGAATTTATCATAAGGATATACGGATGAATCTGGAAGCATTTATACTGGGAACAGGTGGTATGATGCCACTTCCTAATAGAAACTTAAGTTCTGTACTTTTGCGCAGGAATGGTGAATTGTTTCTGTTCGACTGCGGAGAGGGAACGCAGGTGGCATTAAGAAAACTTAATTTGAAATGGAAAAAGATTACTGCGGTTTTTATATCTCATACACATGCAGACCACGTTACAGGACTTCCCGGAATAATGATGCTTTCCTCACAGGTCGAGAGAGATGATCCTCTCTATATAATTGGTCCGCCAAAGATAAAGGAATATATAGAAGCGAACAGAAGAATATTGGATATGTTTATTAATTATGAAATAATAGTTAAAGAGATAAAAGTGCCCGGTATTGTATACAGTTCCGACGAATTTAAGTTAAGGGCATTTAACCTGTTCCATTCAAAAATGTGCATGGGTTATACACTTGAAGAAAACAAAAGGCCCGGTGTTTTTTTCCCTGAGAAAGCTCTTAAGTACGGAGTACCGAGAGGGCCTTTATGGTCACAGCTTCAGAGCGGGGAAGCGGTTGAACTTGAAAATGGTAAAATAGTTCGGCCCGGAGATGTGATGGGTCCGGAAAGAATGGGGCGGAAATTTTCTTTTGTGACGGATACAAGCCCCGTTTCTTCTATAACGGAGAATGTCAAAAATTCCGATCTTTTAATCTGTGAGGGAATGTTTACCGAAGAGCTGACGGAGAGTGCACATGATAAAAAACATCTCACTGCAGTGCAGGCAGCTTCTATAGCCCGGGAGTCCGGTGTAAGGAGGTTAGGTCTTATACACTACAGTCCCCGATATACGGAGCGGGACCTGAAAATATTGTTGTCGGAATCTCAAAGTGTTTTTCCTGAGTCTTTTTTAACCCGTGAATTGCAGACAATCGATATTCCGTATAGGGAGCAGACAGGATTATAGGCGGATATAGTTTTTAATCCGATTGACATTTTAATCTGTAAGCATTATTTTTTTTTAATATTCGGAGGATAAAGTATGATTGTAGCATCAGATTTAGGAAAATTTTACGGTTCACTGGAAGCAGTAAAAGGAGTGTCATTCAGCATAACGCAGGGTGAGATTGTCGGGCTTCTCGGTCCGAACGGTGCGGGAAAGACGACAATTATGAAGATCCTGACCTGTTATATGTTCCCGTCCTACGGGGATGCAAACGTGAATGATTATAATATATATTCCGATTCACTTCAGGTTAAAAGATCCATCGGCTACCTGCCGGAGAATGCACCATTATACCCTGATTTAAATGTAATGGAGTATCTGGACTTTATGGCGGATGCAAGAGGCCTTACCGGGAATCTTCGGAAGGAAAGAATAGATTTTGCGGTCGATGCATGCAGTATAGGAAGTGTTATTTACCGCGGGATCGGCAAACTTTCCAAAGGATACAGACAGAGAACAGGGCTTGCACAGGCTATATTACACGACCCGGAGATACTTATCCTCGATGAACCTACAAACGGACTGGATCCGAACCAGATAATAGAGATTCGTGAGCTTATCAAGGAACTTGGAAAGAAAAAAACCGTGATTCTTTCCACTCATATACTTCAGGAAGTAGAAGCAACATGCGGACGTGTATTGATCCTTAATGATGGAAAAATAATTGCAAGGGGAACAACGGAGGAGATAGGAAGAGGAATGAAGGGAGAAATCATTCTTGATCTGACTGTTAAAGGCTCGGACTTAGATGATGCGGATAATTCGCTTTCTTCGCTCGAAGGGGTAAAGAAAATACTCAGCAGCAAAAAAGCCGAAGATTTAAAGAAGAATTTTCATCTTTCACTTACTCCGGATTCTCATGCCGAAGAAGAGATTTTCGATTGGGCTGTTTCTCACGGCTACAAGATAGTAGCTATGATACCTGAAAAGTTCAGTCTGGAAGATATATTTATTAAACTCACCAGTGAGGGAGGGGAAAATGCCAACTAGTATTACGAGCATTATTAAAAAGGAATTAAAATCTTACTTTAATTCACCGATAGCCTATGTCGTAGTTTCCGCATTTCTGGTATTTACATCGGTATGGCTCTTTTATCTCCAGAATTTTTTTGCAAATAATGTTGCTTCTCTGAGAATTTATTTTGCAGTAATTCCGACTGTTTTTATAATTCTTCTTCCGGCATTAACAATGAGGTTATGGGCGGAAGAGAAAAAACTCGGTACAATCGAGCTTTTAATGACTCTGCCGTTTACCGAAGAGCAGCTTGTAATAGGTAAATTCTTAAGTACATTTATCCTGCTTTTAATAATGATAACGCTGACTCTTCCGATTCCTATTATGCTTAGCTTACTGGGAAACTTTGACTGGGGTCAGATTATCGGAGAATATCTCGGCGTATTACTGATAGGTTCGGCAGGTGTGGCTGTGGGTTTGCTTGTCTCCTCTGTGACAACCAATCAGATAACGGCTTTTATTTCCACACTTCTTATCCTCCTCCTCCTGACACTTATAAATACGATTAATTCTATTGCAGATCTTCCGGTCTGGCTTACATCGGTCTTTAACTATCTTTCATTAGGATACCATTTCGAAAGCTTTAGAAAGGGTTTAATCGATACAAGGGACTTAATCTACTACTTATTGATTACCGGTTTGTTTCTCTATATAAATATCAAGGTACTGATATTTAGAAAATGGATGTGAGGGTTAACAGAATGCATAAGAAAACAAAAGAAATAATAATTGTTGTATTGGTTTTACTCATTTTTATATTTATAGGCCTGAACAGTACACAGTTTTTTACAAGACTGGATTTAACGGCAAATAAGGTATTTACTATTTCGAAAGTATCAAAAAAACTTTTTACCGGGATTCCGGATCAGGTGCATATTACTTACTTCGTTTCGGACAAGTTAAAGCAGCTATATACATTTCCCGGCAGGATAGAGGATATGTTAAATGAATACGCCGCGTATTCCCATGGCAAAATAATAGTAAATATAGTAGATCCGGCAAAATCCGGTAATACTAAACGGGCAGAGGGCCTGGGAGTTTATCCCCAGCAGATAGAGGTTGTGGAAAAAAATCAGCGGAGCATTGCAATGGTCTATTCGGGGCTTGTTATACAGTATCTGGACAGGCACGTAACTTTGCCGGTAGTCACCCGGACAAATACACTGGAGTATGAACTTACATCGAAAATAAAGAAGGTTGTAAATAATGAACATAAAAAAATCGGTATTATTGTTGGAAGTCCGCAGAAAAATTACAATCAGGATTACGGTCTGTTAACAAGGAAGCTGTCTCAACAGTTCGAAGTAGAGGAAATTAAAAAAGGTAAAACAATTCCGGGTGATATTTCTGTTTTATTTGTAATCGGAAACGGCAGTTTTGATAATTTTGATCTGTTTCCTGTCGATCAGTATTTAATGAATGGCGGTAAGGTTCTGTTCCTCGTAGATGGGGTTAATGTTGATATGCGGAGCAATCTTAGAGCATCTAAAATAAACAAATCCCCGATGCTCGATATGCTTAAAAGCTACGGAATAGATGTGAAGAGAGAACTGGTACTCGATAAATACAGCAAGGATTTTAGAATACCAAGACAGATTTTCGGGCAGACGATGTGGCAGGTACTCGGAAAGTATCCCGAATGGATAACAATTTCTTCGCAGTTCGCTGCAAAGGATAATCCTATTACTGCACGGTTTTCGGGCCTCGATCTGTACTGGGCAAGTCCTCTTAAGTGGATAAAAAGGAGCGGAGAGAAGGCCGACCCTATTATAAAAACAACAAAAGATGCATGGCTCATGAAGGAAAGATTCTTGACAAACCCGTATCAGGCAAGCACTTTCCCTTATATCGGAGGGGATACGAAGGGACAGTATAATCTGGGATATACTGTTACCGGTACGTTTCACAGTTATTTTAAAGGAAAAAGTATTCCGGTAAGAGAAGGGGAGTCACGGGATTGGAAAAAAATTAAGGATAAAAGTGCCGAAACACGTATTATTGTTATCGGTGATTCAGATTTTGTGTCCAATTTACTTCAATATACAGGTGCAAATTATAACCTGGATTTTGCGGAAAACAGTGCCGAATGGTTATCTCATGGTGAAGATCTGTTGAGTATTAAAACAAGGATTATCAGGGATACAAGGTTGAATAAGATACAGGACCTTAATAAACGATTAACAGTTATGCTGTTCTCTCAGATAGTAAATATCATATTTATTCCTCTCCTTGTAATTGTATATGGTTTTTTAAGATTTTTAGCACGGAGAAAAAAAAGGTTAGCATCTATGGAGCAGGAGGATTAAAATGAATTTTAAACGAAAAATTATTACTTTAAGTATTATTCTGTTTGTCCTGACGGCCGGTTATGTACTGGGTGTTATTTTTTCACCGGAACGTGTTGAAAAACGCAGAGCTAATGTACCGCTTTTAACGAATATTAAAAAAAGTGACGTATGGAAAGTAAAAATAAAGACTAAAGACGGTGGAATTATACTTGCTAAAGACAGTAACGGATGGACTCTATCCATAAATAACAGATCTTTCCCGGCGGACAGTGATAAAGTGGCGCGGTTTATAGATGAACTCGGGAAATTGAAAAAATCAAAGATAATTACAAACAATCCCGATAACTGGAAGAATTTCGATGTAATAAAAGATAAGGCAAAGCGTTTTATACTGTACAATAAGAGCGGAGGCGAAATCAGTGATCTTTATATCGGTAAAAACGGACTCGGCGGACAAGGGTTTTATGTACGTAAATCCAAATCCAATGAAGTAGTACAGACCGATTCTTCTTCCATATCGTACTATCTGAATTCCAGGGATAATTTCTGGTCTTATTTAAAGATCTTTCCAAAGGATATAAAAAAAACAGATGTAATAAAAATTACTCTTAAAAAAGATGCAGCTTTTGATAAAAAAGATACGATAAAAAAAGTTTCCTATGAGCTTTTTAAGGGGGATTCAAAAAAAGAGCCCTTCTGGAAGGTCAAAGGCAAAGATTCTTTTAAATTGGATGATGAGAAAGTGGGCAGAGTAGTGGAAGATCTCATTACTATCGAAGGTAACAGCTTTGCAGCGAATATAACGGATAGTGATGCAGGTCTATCTGATGCGAAAACCATAGCCGCATTTACATTACAGAATAATGATTCATACTCATTACTGGTGGGTAAAGAAAAGCAGGGTGCAGAACAGTTCTATGTTAAAAGAAGCGGCGGTAAATATATTTATGCCGTAAGTATCTGGAAATTAAAAAGAATATTTAAATCGCTCGATTCACTTAAGAAAGAGGAGAAAAAAGCGGAATCAACAAAAAATAAAAAATAGTAGTTGATGGTTTTTCCGGGATTAGCGTACCGGCTCCTGCTTCCCGGATAATCGATTCTCTGCGGTTCGAAATTTCTTATATTTTACAGGATCTGCATTAAAAGCTATCACTTGGTTTCCGCCTTCCGAGCCGGCTTTTTTTAATGCGGTTTTGGCTTCTTTATATAATATATCCGCATCTATATCCCTGTTGTTTCTTGCGCTTAATCCGGCGGAAAAAGCGATGTTTTTACCGCCGGTAATTTTACCAATAACTGTTTTACGAAAATGATCAATTTTTAAAATAGTATCGGTAATATCGTAACCGGGTAATATAACAGCATAGCCCGAGTACCATTCGAATAATAAATCTTTGTTATCAAACAACTCTTTAACATATTTTGCCGTTTCAGTGTAAATCGCTTCTCTATCGGAAAACTCAGAAAAATTGTCGATTGCCATAAATACAAGAGTCAGGTTCTTTCCTGATTTGCATGCTTTTTTAAGCTCTCTGTTTAGTGCCGGGAGAAGGTAATCTTTCCATATAAGTCCGGAAAAGGGTGAACTCATACTGTTCCTTTTAGATTCGTAATTCGAACCGGAAGCAGGCTGCCTTCCGGTTATATCTCCGGCGGTTATTACATAGAGAAGGTAAATGAATGTAACGGCTAGAAAAACAATCAATATAAAAAAGGAATCTTTAATAAGGGCATAGATATCACTGTACTTATATTTGGAATAAACGGCTCTTATTACATACTTATTTGTAGTCGACAGTGATACCGGAGATGTAAATAGTTCATATAGAAAAGGGTTCAGGGCATCGGTAATACGGGGAGAGATTTTACCTGGTTTAATAATCGATCTGTCCTTTGTAACGAGATAGCGGACATTACCGGATTTATCGAAGGAGAATGCTATCAGCATTTCAGAAGTGTTTAAAAGCTCCTGCATTCTTGTCGAAAAATAATTTGTTTTTAAATCGGAAGTTATAAGATATGTGGATAGAATCCTTAGTTTAAGCTCTGAAAAATTCTTTTCATTTTTTGTATATGTGCTGCTGTGTATTGTTCTCACGCTGAGACCGAAATAGATAAAAAAAGAAATAAAGAATAAAATACTAAGGATCAGAAATATTTTTACATCTCTCTGCATAATTCTATTATATGCAAAATACAAGTCTTGTGAACTAAATTTTTATAGACTGCCGCTTAAAATTATTATATTATTAAAAAAGAGGTGAAAATGAATATTAGAATGAGGTCGCTGCCGCCCGGCTGGTATCCGGGTACCGCCTCGAAAGCAAAAACAGCCATAGAACACATGTTAATTTCTATAAAAAGTATGTACAATAATGCTGTAGCCGGTATTGTGCCTCATGCAGGGTGGGAATTTTCAGGGAAAATAGCCCTGAAAGTGCTAAAGTCACTTATTTGCGATATCGATACGATTGTTGTTGTAGGAGGGCATCTTCATAGAGATGAAGGTGTTTTGGGAGCTTATGAAGAAGGTTACGAAACCCCGTTTGGTATTGTAAAGGCTGATCTGGAACTTCTGCAGGCTGTAAAAGAGAGTATTACGGTAAAAGAAGACAGGTATGCCGATAATACGGTGGAAATACAGCTGCCGCTTATCAAATATTTGTTTCCCGATGTTAATGTGCTTGCATTAAGGGCGGCTCCATCTGAAATATCGATTCTTTTAGGAAAAACTCTTGCTGTTTCTTCGGAAAAATTAAAAAAGAGGATTGCGGTAATCGGTTCTACGGATTTAACGCACTACGGGCCGAATTACGGATACTCTCCGAAGGGGACCGGCGAAACAGCATTAAAATGGGCTATGGAGGTTAATGACAGAGGGTTTTTGGATAATCTGTTGGCGTTCGACGGGGAAGCCGCACTTGTACATGCAAATGAAAACCATTCGGCATGTTCTGCCGGAGGCGCTGTTACAGCTCTCAGTTATGCCGTGGCAAAGGGAAGCAAAAGAGGTGTTCTGTTGGACCACTACAGCAGCAATAAAATATATCCCGGTGAATCATTTGTAGGTTATGCCGGGCTCATTTATCTGGTTTGATTCAAAATCAGTTCTATTCTGGAAAGTGTCCACAGTCTCACTTTTCTTAATATTTCCGTGCTGTTGATATCCGGAGTGTCGTGAGATTCCCGTATTGCAGCAGCAGCGGGGAATTGAGTCATCCATATATTTTTGTCTTCGGGCTTAAGATTTTTAAAGTATTTATCTAAGGGTGCGAAAGGTGCGGGAAGTTTTTTAACTTTCTTATAGTATCGATAGATGAATTCCAGCCAGTCGGTGGGGGAGCTGCCGGCTGAGAAAAGTGAGTATAGATTGCTGTTTCTCCCTAACTGTTTCACGGGATTTTTAGTGTGCAGAGGAACACCCATTCCGGGAGCTTGGATGACATTGCTGTTTAATGTATTAATAAGTGATTCCAGACGAACTCTGTAACTGCTCATAGGTCGTGTCGTGTAAATGATTATTCCGTTATTTTTTATTTTTTCGATAGTTTTATTTCTCATAATAAAAGAAAACAGAAGGCTTTCCAGTGGTTTTGTATGAAGTTCCATAGAACGGAACAACGGATAAATATAAGTACCCCGCGAATATGCTTTTCCTTCGGGATATGAATAATCGACTCCGAATAGATACACACGATGTGCTTCCAGCTTTTCTGTAAGAGAAATGGCAGCATGTGTAACATTGCCTCCGGAGGTGTCTATAACAGGAAAGTGGCGCCAATTTTTGGACACATAAAGGGAAAAAGGGTGTCCGCTGGAAAAGAAAATTGTTTTTTTAGAAAGTCTTGTTAAAAGAGGAGGCGATGCCAGGTCGAGGACAAGTGGTACGTTTTCCGGATATCCCTGCAAAAAGTGGTGGTAGCTTATATGCTGACAATCGATAGATATTACAATATCAGGCATAATATCGTTGGCCAGCAGAACCGGCAATGAAGTATCCGTTGCGAGTAAATAATTATCTTTTTTAAGCTGTTTTATTTGATTAATCTGATTTTCCAGAGACGGCCCCGCACCGGTAATTATAACGCTGCGAACAGGAGGAATAGTACCGGATGTTTCTCCTGCCGTATATAGATTGTACAACGTATTTATAAACCATTTTTTTCCGAAATGGGCCTGAACCGTATAATCATCTGCTATTTTGCCTATTACCTCCTTAATCGAATCTATAATCTTTTCAAAATAGCTCCGTTCCATATTATACCTCGAACGAAGGAATAATGTCTGGAGATTTCCGAAAACAGCCGGAAAATAATGTTCCAGGAAGAAATCGGCTATTTTTTTCGGGGAAAGGTCCAATAGAATTCTAACCCTGGGATCGAGTAAAATCTTTCGTAAATCTATCAGCTCTAAAATAGAAGTAAAAAGAGCTGCATCTTTTTCTATAACAATAACACTGGAAATGTTTTTAAAAGAGAGAAACGGAAGTATATGATAACCGGCACCAAATCCGAAAATAACTTTATAACCGCTTTTCGGGCCTATTGCAAGGTAACGTTTGCCCTCTTTAATCGGGTCGAAGGTCGAATGAATAGGAGTGAGCCTTCCGTTTTTCATGACTGCAGGTACCGGGTGACCGGATTTTGATGTGATAATTCTAACTGTTTCGGTTTTTTGCAGACTGGTAATATATGCTGCCAGTTCGGGATTGTTTGTTGTAAGTGCCAGCATGTTTCTCTGGTAAACCGGGTTATGTTTCATCAGGTTCTGCTTCTTCTATTGTTTTTTTTAAGTTATTGAGAAAATAATATTCATTTTTAAAAAGTAAAAAAGCAGTCTTTACTGCAGGTTTTATACCATGCAGACGGGCCTTTCGCTTAATTTCCATAAGCAGCTGGGGTTCCATGTAATAGGACAGATTAAGAAAACGGGCATCATTTATAAGTATTCCCGGATCTCCGGCGGATTGTAACTGAGATTTAATATTGCGCACGGATTTAAGCCAGTTATCAATAACAGTCAAAAGGACCTGCTTCCTCTTTTTAAAATCAGGATAGCCTGTTTTTAAATCGATGGATTCGGAGAAATCATAAAAGCGGGCTTTCTCCATTATATTCTTCATGTTTTGCAGTGTAATATTCTTAATGCCGGCTATTGCCACAGGCGACGGAAATACCCTGTAAACATTATCATCAGCATGAGATGAGGAGATATTAAAAGACCCCGTATATGCTTTAAGAGCATCGGAAAACCGGTATTTTACTCCATTATCAAACTTTGTATGGGGTGCCTTCTTTATTGCAAAAGAGAATATTTCAGAATAAAGAGGGTGATACCTGTTTGAGCTTGAATAATAAAAAAGATCGAGAGAATTAGGCTGAACATGTGATTTGATGTCGAAATAACATAAATCAAGACCGGCAAAAATAATTTCTCTGTCTGTCAGATTTAACGCAAGTTCCAGTGCAGTTGCCGCCACGGTGCCTTTCGGTACTATATTCATAAATTCAAGGCCTGATTCTTTAACAATTTCATGTTCGAAAAAATACGGTTGACAAAAAAAAGATACATGATGCCGTAAATTGTGCATGCCTGTCGGAGCGGAAAAGGGCATGACAATGCGGAGACCGGTATTATTGCAGTTTGCACAATGATAAAATGAGTAAAAACCGGGATCTGTAACTACCGTTAAATCCGGTTTTAAGTTAATGGAATCAAGAAAGAGGAGTGAAGAAGGCAGCGCCAATAATATATAACGGTTTCTGAAGTTTTTCAGCATTACAGCGGTTTTACGGAGCGACGGACCGGAAGCAGCAATAATAACGGGTGTATGTGTTCTATCCGGATTGAGTTTAAAATCAGGCACATGATGAAGAAAATTATTAAATGTATTCTTTATCCATCGTTTTCCGCTATAAAGTGTAGTCCTTAAATTACCGGTTAATTCACTGATAAACTGATAAACAACCCTGTTAACATAGTTTGATAAGACGGAAAAAGCCCTTGCACACGGAGGCCATTCAATTGTAATTAAGCCTTCCGTATCGAGTTCTCCGATATTATTCTTTAAAAAATCGGGCAGGCTTATATTTAATCTGTCATGCCAGAATAATGTGCCGTGTGAAAATGCTTGTTCATATAAAAGGTGAGAGTAATAAACAGTAATTATTCTGGTTCCGGGAGATTTTACCTTTACGGCATTAACAAGATATCCGAGACCCGCACCGAGAATTATTATTGTCGAAGGCCTGGAAGATGATCCTGTATTCAGCTTGACCTTTATAAATCTTAACGCCTCTTTCTCCGGGTCGTACTGTGAGTGTATACGGATGTTATCGATAGAAACGGATAAAAAGCCGTTTTTGTTTTTAAAATGGCGCAACTCCATATATACTGCTACATAAGATCGGCAATTAACTCTTTGGAATTTTTACCGTTTTTAGGATACATTTTATAACTATATTGTATGCCCGGAACAGCCGTTGCTTCCCTGTCTATACTATTAAAAAATTGTTTAATAGTATATGTAGTCTGATCAAAAATTAATTCCATATCCGGATTTTTAATTTTAAAGAGTGAAATAATAAAAACGCCGGACTCGATCTCAAAAATGTTTCCCATATTATAAAATAATGATTGCAATATTTTTGTAATATCTTCACTTAGTCTAAACGGATCGATCAGACTCGATGTTCCCGATGCGATGGATTTAATAAAATCGGAAAGTTTAAGTAATACAAGAACAAAAGAATTTCCTTTTTCCAGGGCATATGTGATATGTTTGTCTATAGTATTTTCCAGGGATTCCAATTCTTCCGGTTCTATTTTTTTCAGTAACTGCATCTTCTTTTCACGTGCATTGTATATTTTTTGCGTAAGTTGTGAAGAAATATTGCTTATTATAACATCCAAAGGTTCATTATCTGTTTCTTCCGCTGCTTCCGTGATTAATAAAATGGAAACAAGTTTATTTTTATAGAGAAGAGGAGCAATAATCAGTCTGGATATAAGATTAAATTCCCTGTTGGAAAAAAAAGGTTTATACTCTTTAAGTTTCTGCTCTTCTGTTACAACGACAGTTTTTCCTTCTGCTGTTTCGTTAAAGGATTCCGAAAAGCCGAGAGGAATTCGTAACCGGTGCATCGTTGTTGTATCGTATCCGCTGCTTGCCCATGGAGCAAATACCATTTTAAGCGGATCGTACAGAAGAAGGGCTCCTTTTGTTATCCCTAGTTTACTCTTCAGCATGGCAAACAGAAAAGCCGGAGTTTCTATTCCTTCTTCTATGGACTGGATTTCTTTAAGAATTGCCGGGCTTATACCGGAATCATCTTTACTGTCTTCACTTTCTAAGAGATTATCGACTTCTTTTTTTTCTACCGTGGGACTGTGATATTGCGGAGCGGATTTATGTGCTTCCGACCAGGTTAACGGCACCGAAGCAGGTTTTACGGAAACAGGTTTTTTAAATAATTGCTTTTCGCTATGCTCTTTATGCTTTTTATTTTTAGCTGAGAGTATGTCGAGTTCTTCCTGGGTAACCAGGGAAACAGTCGTCTTAACGGATTCTATCGAGTCGAGAACCGATATTGTCTTCTGTAAAAGTCCCTTTGCTTCGGAGGTTTTATCTTTACTCAGGATTAATGCTTTATCAAGCAGACCCATCAACTTCCTAATCCTAATTCCTCAAATAGTTTTTTATAAACACCGAAATATTCGGATTTTGCGAATTCCTGAATCTTTTCTTCAGGAAGTGATTCAAGGAGCTGATCCATATAGGTAAGTACGGATTTTATTTCAATTTTAAGGTCTTCGGGAATATTCCTTTCTTCCTGTGGTTTTTCCGGTTGTTCTTTTATGACAGGTTCCGCTTCTTCCGGCAGTTCAAGCTCGACGGCTGCGGGCATTTCTGTTTCTTCGGAAGCACCTTCTTCTTCGGATATTTCGAGCTCATCTGGTAGTTCGAGTTCGATTTCCTCTTGCTGTTCGGCCTCTTCAAGCTGAATCTCTTCAGAAGGTTCTTCCTGAGGGATTTCCAGGTTGTCCGTTTCTAATTCGATCTCCTCGGGCAGTTCGAGTTCAGGTTCTTCCGGAGTTGTGTCGGAAGGGGTTTCGAGAGTTTCCGAATCTTCGAGTTCTAGCTCATCGGGTAGTTCGAGTTCGATTTCCTCTTGCTGTTCGGCCTCTTCGAGCTGAATCTCTTCAGAAGGTTCTTCCTGAGGGATTTCCAGATTGTCCGTTTCTAATTCGAGTTCCTCGGGCAGTTCGAGTTCAGGTTCTTCCGGAGTTGTGTCGGAAGGGGTTTCGAGAGTCTGCATATCCTCGAGTTCGATCTCATCGGAAAGCTGAAGCTCTTCTGCTTCCGGTTCGGTCATTTCAAATGCCGGCTCCGGCGCTGTATCCTCCTGTCCCTCCGGGAGTGTTTCTGCTTCATCTTCTTCGAGTTCTATTTCTTCCGGCAGCTCCAGTGATATCTCCTCTTCGGTTTCTTCCGGTTGTTCCAGTTCGGATTCCAGGGTCTGTATCTCTTCCGAAACTTCAAGTTCTACCGTTTCAGGTTCACTTTCAGGAGTGTCAGGTTTTATTTCCTCTTTGTTCTCTTCAGGCTGAACTTCGTCTGTTTCTTCGTAGCTGATAATATCTTCTTTATCGATAAGATTCTTATCTTCTTCCAGTTTAATCTGAGTTTCCTCGGCAACTTCTTCCGTAATATCAGCACTATTCAGTATATTATTAAGTTCATCTCCGGTTAAAGCGATAGTTTCATCTTCTTCCTCCACAAAGAAGCCGGCATCTTCTTCGGCTTCGGCCTGTTCTTTTTGTACAGGAATGTTTTCCCTTTTGAAAGAGGCAAGTTCTTTTTTAAGATCTACGAGATCCGATTTAATCTCTCTTAGTTCCTGCTCTATTCTTGTAAGCATTTCCGAAGATTCCTTTGAAACGGAAGATTTATTCTCTGTGCCTGTTTTTTCCGTACCGGGAGATGTCAGGTCTTTCTCCAGTGCATTAAGGTCATCAAAATGTTCCTCTACCGATACCGATTCATTAAGCGGCACTTCTATTTCTTCCTGTTCCGGTTCGAGTTCGGGGAGCTCTTCTTCGATTTCCGGTAATTCCTCCATAATGTCCGGCTCTTTCAGTTCATTATCCGCCGAAGGTAACGTATCGGAGCTCCCGATACCGGATAAGTCATCTCCCGGTATTTCAAGTTTCACTTCTCCGCTTCCAAGGGTAAGAATTTCCGAATTGATCTCCGAATCCGTATGTTCCGGTTCGGTGGTTTCTTCTTCGGGCAGTTCAATATCTTCCAGATTATCGATATCCAAATCGGGAAGTTCCAGATCAGGCAGGGATTCCTGATTCGCATCATTGTTTTCAGTATTCTTATTTTCAAGCTCCCCTAAAAGCTGCTCTTCTTCCTCGGTAAGTTTTGAGTCCTCATCGACATCCATATCGAGGTCGGATAGTTCAAAATCATTCATTTCTGCTCCCTTATTTAAAGAATCCTGCTGTACATCTTCCGGCTTTATCTTAACCCAGACTCTATTGCTCGATTTGGGATTCGTCCTGAGATTTATCTTCCTCTTTTATCTCATCAGCATTATCGATAATCGAATCCAGCTCTTCTGTCGAAAGGGAAACATCTTCCTGCTGAAATTTATTTTTATCATCCATTTATATTCTCCCGGGAAAAACTATTCATTATATATTATCGGAATAGTTTGCTCCCTATTAATGTATAATTAATTTACGCCTAGCAATATTCGATTGTCAATAATAATACATTAAAAAAATAGCAAAAATCAATTGATATTCTACTATACTATATATATTCTTTATATACTGCAAGTTGCAATAATTTTGCGGGAAGGGACGGATATGGGCGATAAATCAAAAACGGTGCTTGTAATAGATGACAGTAAAACAGCACGATTGAATATTCGTTATATTCTTGAAAGTGCCGGGTATAATATTCTGGAAGCGGTGAACGGCAAAAAGGGACTTGATATAATCCGGAACAGTGTTATCGATCTTATTACCCTGGATGTGGAAATGCCTGATCTTAACGGGTATGAAGTATGCAGAATAATACGGGAGGATGATGCAACATTCACTATCCCTGTAATAATGATTACATCCAAGAAAGGATCGGAAGAGATCAAGAAAGGATTTAAAGCAGGTATTTCAGATTATCTTGTAAAGCCGTACAAAGCGGATGATTTGCTCGAAAAAGTAAACAACTACTTTACTCTTAAAGAAGCGTCCAGACAGGGCAATATAGGTATAATAGAGGATAGTAAAACGGACCTCTATATTGCAGTATATGCGGCAAATATGTGTAAACTCAACTATTCTATTTTTACTAAAGGCTCGGATTTCCTGGTTTCTAAGGAAAAATTCGATTTAATATTGCTGGATATCTATTTGCCGGATATTAACGGGCTCGAACTTATAAAAAAAATAGAAATGATCCCCGAATATCGGGATACACCGATAATTGTGATAAGCGGGGATGAATCCGTGGAAACGATCGTTAAATCGTACCTTCTCGGGATCGATGATTACATGGTTAAACCTTTCGATGCAAAAATATTAGGTGCAAAGCTGTCCGCACTATTCAGGTCGATCAGGTATCAGGCTGTTTTACAGGAAAGCAGGATCAGAGAGGGGCGAATAGAACTTTTAAATGAATTGTATGTTGCCCTGGCTCATAATCTGAATAATATATTATCGTCACTTACACTCAATATTAACTATCTCGAAAGTGTCTATACGGAAGAGAAAGGAAAAGAACGTTTTACATATGTTTATAAGGATATCGATAGAATAAAAAATATTCTTGAGAAACTCGAGGAAATTAAAACCTCGGGTGAAATACCTCTGGAGAAATATATCGATAATCTGGACATGGTAAAATTGGAATAATTGTCAGCTGAATAAATAAAACAGCCGATTATCAGATTAATGAAACATTTTCGCCTGTTTTTATTTATCTATGCCGGTTTTTTTATCAGCACAATACTCATATTCTATTTCGGTGACGAAGGTATACAGGCTTATGGTAATCTGCTTGGCTATAAAGGGGAGCTCGAAAAAAATCTGGCTGAATTAGAACAGATTAATCGGGAATTAAATGATCAGCTGCAGTTACTTAAAAGTAATCCCGATGTAAACAGGGTAGAGGCGAGAAATTTAAATCTTATAGGAAAAGATGAAAAACTTGTTAAAATAACGGGTTATTCGAGAAGCGGACGTTTCTATGAAATCGGAAAGCTGCTGCGATGGACAGTACCGAAAAAAGGCCGCAGTATCGTGTTTAAATATATCGGTGCATTTACACCACTTATACTTTTCCTGCTGTTTGGACTAATGGGGTTGGTTAATAGAAAAAGGCACAATGGTAATTAATAAAAATGATCGTAATGTTTTTAATCAGATTCTAAATATCCTGCGGCAGGGAGGCATTGTTATTATGCCGTGTGATACTATGTATGGTATTGTAGGCGCCGTACCATATACACAGGAAAGAATAGCAGAAATAAAAGGGCGCGGACACGGAAAACAATTTCTTGAGTTAATACCTGACATCTCATGGCTCCACAGGTTTATCGACGGAGAAATGCCGGGTTCGTTAAAAAAATACTGGCCCGGGCCTTTAACGGTTATTTTCCCGGACAGGAAGGGAGGAACCGTTGCTCTTAGGGTTCCGGACGATGCCTTTCTGCAGAAACTTATTCTTACATTAGGTGAGCCGGTTTTTTCTACAAGTGTAAATAAAGCAGGCGAGCCCCCCCTTTCCAGAATAGATAGAATAATCAGTCTATACGGGAGTAAAGTGGATCTTATAGTCGATTCCGGAGATTACAATAATTCCCGGCCTTCTACTATTGTAGATATCAGCTCCGGAAAAATACTTCTTGTCAGGCAGGGAGTTATTGTAATTGATAAAACCGGCATTTAAATTATTTATAATTCTTACTTTTATTTTCTAAGTGATTTTTTAAAAAATTCTTTTGTTTTATCGTAAAACTCCAGGAATAACTGCTGCTTTCCGTCAAAGTACCGTTCAATAACAAAGGATACATCTCTTCCAACGTACCGGTAATGCCATGGTTCATATTTATAGCCTGTTATCGATTCACTGTCAGGAGGATAGGAGAGGGAAAACCCATACTTCCATGCATATTTATCGAGCCATTCCCCTCCCTTTGTTTTTATAAAATTGTCATCGATAGGGCTGAAATCCATCGTTGTACCGAGCTGGTGCTGAGAATGGCCGGGCCGGGCGGATTCTCTGTCTGCCTTTTTTTTGCCATCTGTCCTGACATAATAAGAATAAAGCCGCTTCTGATATGCATAAGACCGGTACGAAGAACCTATAACAAGTTCTACTCCCTGCAGCCGGGCAGCTTCTGCCATTGCCGTTAAATCGGGAATTACAATTCTGCGTATTTCCGAATATTTCCTGGTTGTCTGCAGGTGGTATTTCCTGATATTTACAAGACCCGGAGGCACATAGCCGCTCGAAAGTGCATGTTTTTTATCAACTAAAACGGTATAATCCGGCGGTTCCTTTAAAATTCGTTCCATGTACTCAAGAAAACATTGAGGTTTTTTTATAATATTGCTCCTGATATCCTGCGGTAATTTGTCTGTAACAGATTTAATATCCTTATTTGTTATATTAAAGTCAGAATGTACTCCTGTCTTTCCTTTTTCGCACCCCGATAAAACCGTAAGTGTTATTAATGCGAACAGAAGTATCGGCTGAAATTCTTTTCCTGTCAAAATATCCTCTCGATCACCTGGCTCATGTCAGAAACGAGATGAAAAGTGATACCTTTTTTAATGTGTTCGGGTATATCCTCCAGATCTCTCCTGTTCTGTTCAGGCAAAATAATTTCTTTTATATTATTTCTTCGGGCTGCAATTACTTTTTCTTTAAGGCCGCCTATAGGGAGAACCCGCCCTATAAGAGATAATTCACCTGTCATCGCAAGTGAATTTTTTATCTTTCTGGCTGTTGCAAGTGAAAGCAGGGTGGAAGCCATCGTTATTCCGGCGGAAGGGCCGTCTTTTGGTGTGGCTCCGGCCGGTATATGAAGATGAATCATATTGTTACTGAAATAATCAGGGCCGATATTAAATCCGGAAGCAATATGCCGTACATATGTATAGGCAATATTTGCAGATTCCTGCATAACATCACCCATCTGGCCCGTTAATTTAAATCCTTCCTTGCCGGGATTGGAAACAGCTTCCACTGTCAGGATTGCTCCGCCGAGAGATGTCCATGCCAGACCTATCGCCATTCCCGGTTTTACAATTTTTTTGTACCGGTCCTCGTAAAAGAGAGGCTTTCCCAGATATTCCTGAAGATTTTCAGGTTCAATTTTAACAGGGAAATTAATCTTACCTGTAATACTCTTTCTTGCAATTTTCCTGTGGATGCGGTCCAGTGCTTTTTCATAGTCTCTTAAACCTGCTTCTCTTGCATATTTTACTGCGATTGTCATCAGTGTTTTTTTATAGTACTTTACATCCCCCTTTTTTAGACCGTTTCTATTCATCGATTTTGGAATAAGATACCGTCTGGCAATTATAACCTTTTCCTGATCGATATATCCTGACAATCTGATAACTTCCATCCTGTCCAGAAGAGGAGCTGGTATCGTATCGAGGGTATTTGCCGTAGTTATAAAGAGAATGTGGGATACATCGAAAGGTAAATCAAGGTAGTGGTCCCTGAATTCGACATTTTGTTCGGGGTCGAGTACTTCGAGAAGGGCGGACGATGGGTCGCCCTGGTAAGATGCACCGAGTTTATCAATTTCATCTATCATAAAAACGGGATTTATAACTTTAACGATTTTTAAACCCTGTAGAATTTTCCCGGGCATTGCGCCTACATAAGTCCTTCTATGCCCTTTTATCTCAGCTTCGTCCCTCATGCCGCCTACGGAAAAGCGGAAGAATTTTCTGTTAAGCGCCCGTGCGATCGATTTTCCGACGGAAGTTTTACCTACACCGGGAGGGCCGACAAGACAAAGAATAGAACCTTTGGTGTCCTTTTTTATTTCACGAACAGCGAGATATTCTAAGATACGCTCTTTAACATCCTCCAATCCGTAATGATCATCATCGAGTATTTTCTGAGCCTGCCTGATATCGAGTTTCTTGGCCGGAGGATCCTGCCATGGCAGGGAAACAATAGTCTCAAGGTAATTCCTTGTTACAATAAACTCAGAGGAGTTCGGATCCATAAGTGAAAACTTTTCAAGTTCATTTTCCGCCTGCTCCTTAACCTCGCCTGTTAATTTGAGTTTTTTTAATTCCTCTTTAAGTCTGTTATATTCACTACTCTTCGAATCGACTGCCATTCCGAGTTCTTTTTTTATAGCTTTAAGTTCCTCTTTTAGATAATATTCCCGCTGACTCTTCGATATTTTTTCGTTGATCTCCTTTTGTAATTTTTTCTGAATTTTAAGCAGCTCATGTTCTTTTTTTATAAAGATTAATACCTTTTCCATTCGCTGTCTGACATCGGGTGTTTCCAGGATATTCTGTTGCTCCTCCCTTTTGATGTTTAAAATCGATGTAATAAAATCAGCTATTTTACCGGGCTGGTCTATATTTACCATATTAAGCCGCATCTCTTCAGAGAAAAGGGGGTTATTTTCCGAAATCTGCTTCATCTCGCCAAGTAAAGAGCGGGTTAACGCTTTTACTTCGTCCGAGTCGAAATTCGTATCTTCGAGGTATTGTACAGCTACAATAAACGGATATTCCGTATGAAGAAATTTCTTTACTTTAAAACGTTTTATTGTCGAAATAAAAATATTTATTCCGCCATCGGGTAAATTTATTTTTTTTACTATTTTGGCAACGGTGCCGATAAGATGCATGTCTTCGGGATTGGGGTTGTCTATTTCGGTTGTTTTTGTAAGTAAAAGTCCGATAAAACTATCTCCCGCCTGTACTTTTTCTATAATATTAATGTCGCGCTTGTCTGCCAGAAGAAGGGGAGTAAAAATACCCGGAAAAATGGGTTTGCCCATAAGAGGTATAACGATAAGTTTTCCCGGAAGAACCTGGTCTGCAGGTACAATCTGGTTAGGATTCATAAACTGCTCCTTATAAATGTAATAATCTGCTAATTGTTAAGTTATTAATCGATTTACCAACTGTCAAGCTATTGCTTATTGTAACGTTTATAAATTATTATGCTTGTAAATGCGGAATCTGGTAACGGAAGCAATAATTTTGAGAAAATACAGAATAGGGGAAATTCACAAAGGTTTGGTTATATTCTCGAAAGACTTAGGTCTTATAAGTATCATTGCGCATGGTGCCTATACCATAAAAAACAGGTTCAGAACTGCGACCGAACCGCTGACGCATTCGATATTTTATATATATAGAAACCCTGTTAAAGATTCCTGTAAACTGACCGGCATAGAACCATTATCAGAGTATAAAGAGATAACTTATAGTGTAAAAAAGTATTTTATAGCCTCACTCTGGGCAGAAATTATACTCAAATCTTGTGCCGGAGGTGAAAGTTACACTGAACTGTTTTGTTTGTTTGATAAATCTTTGGTTTTCTTAAGTGAACTGCCGGATAAAGATGCGGATATCGTATCGATACAATTTTCAGGCAGGTTTTTAATGTTAAATGGATCCATGCCGGATATTTCCCTCTGCAGTTTATGCGGGCGGTATATTCCCGAAACCGGGAATGTATTTTATCTTCCTTTAAGAGATTTAATCTATTGTAAAGACTGTAAGCATGACGGCTGTTCTCTTCTTCCTGCAGGCGGAAGAGCTTATCTTAATAAGACATTACAGCTGGACATCCGGCAGGTTTTTAAAACAGGAATCGACTCCGTATTGAGAAGTACAGTTAAAAAATTTATTTATAATGCGGTGGAGGGATATATAGATACCC
The DNA here is from genome assembly GCA_003233545.1 of Spirochaetales bacterium. GTDB lineage: Bacteria > Spirochaetota > Spirochaetia > SZUA-6 > SZUA-6 > SZUA-6. The sequence continues at coordinate 3,923 of QILZ01000261.1, read as the reverse complement.
CGCTTAAGTCATTACAGAGCGGAGGCGGTATATTATGAGAGTTTTCGCGGCGCTTCCAATACCTTCGAAAATCAAGGAAGAGATAGCCGTCATTACCAGGAGTATTAAAAAGTTATATAGTGACTTAAAGATTGTAGATATACTTAGAATGCATATAACTCTCCATTTTTTCGGCGGGATATCGGATAATGAATATGATGCCCTGGCGGATTTATGGGAAAATCAAACATTGAAAATTCCGGTAATAAAAACCGCATACGGGAGTATAGATTTTTTCCCCCCCTCGGGGAAGCCAAGGGTCATCTTCCTCGATCTGAAAGAGGGCAGCAGCCGAATTGTAAGTTATCGGGAACGACTGGAGAAATTGTTAACAGAAGCGGGTTTTAAAAAAGATGAAAAGATTTTTAAGCCTCATATTACACTTGCAAGAAATAAATATGTGTATATTGACAGGTCCGAACTGCAGCGGCTTGTTATTCCTGAGAGAGAGTTTGTTCTCGACAGGCTGGTGCTGTATCAGTCCGTTTTACACAGAGAAGGACCCGAGTATAAACCTTTAAAAACCGTATATTTTAAATAGGAGATAAGAATGAGAGCTGTCGATTTAATTCTGAAAAAGAGGGATGGAATAAGTTTGACAGGGGAAGAGATTGATTTTCTGATAAAAGGGTATGTCGGCAATACAATCCCTGATTATCAGGTTTCGGCTTTTTTAATGGCGGTTTTCTTTAAAGGTATGTCTTTTCGGGAGAGCAGTATTCTGACAAGGGCAATGATTGCTTCCGGAGATGTGTATGATTTAAAAAAAGTAAGAAAACCGCTGGTCGATAAGCACTCTACCGGAGGCGTAGGTGATAAAGTGTCGCTTATTCTTGCCCCGCTTGCTGCAGCCTGCGGGGTAGTTGTGCCTATGATGAGCGGGCGCGGATTGGGGCATACGGGGGGTACGCTGGATAAACTCGAGTCGATACCCGGTTATTCGACAGAGCTTAAAAAGGACGAGTTTGTTAAGGGTCTTAACAGTATCGGGTTTTGTATGATAGGTCAGAGTGAACGTATTGTTCCTGCTGACAGAAAAATGTATGCACTTCGTGATGTTACAGGTACCGTGGAATCGATTCCTCTTATCACGGCAAGTATACTCTCTAAAAAATTTGCAGAAGGTGCCGATGCCCTTGTATTCGACGTTAAATGCGGATCCGGTGCTTTTATGAAAACCGTAGAAGATGCTGCGGCTCTCGCGGATTCTCTTGTTAAAACCGGTACCGAATTGAATAAGAAAATTATCGCAGTTATAAGTGATATGGGAAACCCGTTGGGCAGGATGGTGGGTAATTTTTTAGAGGTTCGTGAAGCGGTGGAATGTCTGCACGGCAGAGGAGACGAAGATTTAATCGGGCTGAGCGTTCGGCTTGCATCCTGGATGGTTGCAGCGGGAGGGATTACGAAAGACAGGCTGTCGGCAGAAGAGTTATGCAGGGAAAAACTGGAAGACGGATCTGCATACCGGAAATTTCTTGATAACGTAGATTTCCAGGGCGGCTCTGTGGAAGTAGTGGAGAATCCGGATAAAGGTCCGAAATCAAAATATACAATTCCTTTAAAAAGTACATCGGGAGGATATATAGCCGGAGTCGACGCATACAAAATAGGCCGTGCTTCCGTTATTTTAGGAGCCGGAAGGGCTAAGAAAGAGGATGATGTTCTTCCGGGAGTCGGTATCGAACTGGTTAAAAGGAAGGGTGATTCCGTAAAAGAGGGAGAGGATATATGTATCATTTACTTTGATGATCCGGATCAGCTTAACGAAGCGAAAAAAATTATACATTCAGCGTATTCTTACTCAGGAATACCTGTTAAGAAAAAGGGGCGGATTATAAAAGAGATAACTATGCCATGAAATGGAAAAAAGAAAAGCTGGATTCCAGCGAAGTCAGAGAAATTGCTGCCAGGTACAATGTAAATTTAATAGTTGCGTCGATTCTTGTAAGGCGGGGTATTACTGCACCGGAAGAAGTTAAGTACTATCTGGAAAGCAGCCTGGTATTTCTGCATAATCCGTTTTTGTTTAATGATATGGAAGATGCGGTTGATAGAATAAATGCAGCTGTCGAAGGAGGAGAGAAGATAAAAATCTTCGGGGACAGGGATGTGGACGGTATTACATCCACTGTTATTCTTTATGAAACACTGAAAAAAATGGGTGCGGATATCTCGTATCTTCTGCCCGAAGGGGAAAATGATTACGGCCTTTCCGGTGCTATTATATCCGAATTAAGCAAAGAAGGCGTAAATCTGCTTATCACTGTGGATTGCGGTGTAACCAGTCTTAATGAAATCGAAGCAGCAGCAGAAAACGGGATAGATACAGTTGTAGTGGACCATCACAACCAACAGGAGGTACTTCCGAAGGCTGTAGCTATTATAAATCCCAAGTTGAATAATTCGAATTATCCATTCCGGGAATTATCAGGATGCGGAGTTGTATCGAAACTGATATGGGCTCTTTACTTTTCTCATTCATCCTTTTACGGGTCGACACTTTGCCTTGTAAATGCCAGGCCTGCAAATGATTCCTATATTGTGGAAGCGGTGAAAATCCATAATCTCGTCAAAACCGGTCAATTAATGGAGAACTTTGTTTCCGGTATGGTAGAGTTTAATAAAACACGACTTTATGACTTCCTCGGTGGTTATGATATCCTTGTGCTGAATGCTGACACGCAGTTAAATATTTTTAAAAAAATATTCGGCGAAGATTTTCATATCGAATTAAACGATATAGAACCCTATGTAAAAGAGGTTTTTCCGAATCTCGCAGGCAAGAGTCTTTTGCGAATTAAAGAAGAACGCAGACTGTCCGTATACAGCCCGGAAACAGAAAATGAGATTGTTATCCTTAGAGAGTTATTTGTATCGATGGTTTTACGTAAAGAAAAAACATTATTTAAGGAGTTTCTGGGGTACCTGGATCTGATAGCTCTGGGCACATTGGCAGACCTGATGCCGCTTGTCGATGAGAATAGAATTCTTGTAAAGCATGGAATAGAAACAATAAACAATACAAAGAGATACTGGCTTAAAGAGCTGATTATCCGTCAGAATTTAACTTCCAGGAAACTGCGGACAAATGATATAGCATGGCAGGTTTCTCCTGTTCTGAATGCTGCGGGCAGAATGGGTGAACCGGAAAAAGCTGCATCTTTGATGTTAACCGAAACACGCGAACAGGCGGCTGTGCTGGTAGATGAAATTTTAACTTTAAATAAAAAGCGGAAGAACTTAAGCACGGATGCATGGAACAGGGTAATAAAACAGGCAAGAGATTCTTACGATAAAACCGGAGGAAAATTTGTACTTGCCTTCGATCCTGCCATACACAGGGGTGTTACGGGGATTGTTGCAGCACGGCTTTCGAATAATTTTCATACTCCCTCTGCTGTTCTGACCAGAGTGTCCGACAGGGTTGTGGGTTCTCTCAGAAGCAGGTCCGGTTTTTCCATTAAAGATTTTCTTAATAACTTTTCCGATCTCTTAAGTAATTTCGGAGGGCACGATTTTGCAGCCGGTTTTAGTATGCCCTCTGAAAATTACGAATATTTCATAAAAAGATTTTACGAAAAAATCGATGAAATGATTATTCCCGAGCTCGATGATAATGAGATTTGTATAGATGCGGAGATACCGAAAGAGTACCTTAAACCGCCGATAAAGGGTGTTATTGATTTTTTTGAGCCCTTTGGAGAAAAAAATCCCCCGTTAACTTTTCTTACCCGTGGTATTACTCTGGTCAGTTACGAATTAATGGGGAAGAAAGAAGCGGTTCATGTAAGGCTGTTATTCGACACGGGCACCTACAAGTGGCCTGCGGTGTATTGGAACGGAGCGGAGGATGTAGGCGGAATATCCGAAGGTGATAGTGT
>QILZ01000282.1 GCA_003233545.1 Spirochaetales bacterium | reverse complement strand
TAGAGCTCTACAATAAAAAAATCAGGCAATTTGATCGTATTTTAAAAATATTGGGGGAGGAGAAAAAAAGCGCTTGACTTTTATCATAGTGGAAAAATTATAATTCGCAGTTCATAAAAAACTCAAAATACCGGACCCGAAGAGTGACAAGATTATAAACTCTTTCCATACTCTTGTTCAATACCCTCTATCCTCGATTATTTTATTCCGGATACTATTTTTTGTAAGAAATTGAGATAGCTTTAGAATGCAAAAGCTTTTTAGAAAAAGGATGGGATGCACTTCACCCTCCGTAGATAGTAAAAATTGACATCTATAATAGAAACTGTATCAGGAGGCTTTTGTTATAACCTTATCGAAGGGAGGAGCGTTATTTCTTTTAAGCATTCCAATATTTTATCCACTTCCAAAGGGTTGGTTATCACAGCAATGATTTTCATTTTGCTCCCGCATTTCGGGCATATCAAAGGGTCCACTTCGTATACCTTTTGAATAAGCCTTGCCCAACTTTGCCTTGAAGCTTTGGTCGATACAGATTCCATCTCAAAAACCGGAGGCGGAACTGAGGACGATAGAATTTCAAATCTTCTCAGGCAAGGATATTTTTCTTTCTAATTCCTTAAGAGAAGGCAATTCTCAATCCCGTTTAAAAAACGGGCCATCGGATGTGTTGGTAGCACTCGATCGAAAAGATAAAAAATGTCACTCCGAGCAGAAGAGCTGGCTGTGTATGAGAGGGCAAATGTTCGTTACAGCTCGCTCATCACAGAATAGCGGCTGGCGGGAGGTTATAAATATATGTTTCGACTACCACCATGTTTTTTCCGGAGATGATTCTCTGTTTTGTCTGACCTGTAATAAGGCCCACTGTTCCGATAACAAATACGGACTTCGGCGGGTATATACCGGTACTCTGAAAACCTGAGAGATTCTAAATAGTGGCTGCAGAAAATTAAAATTTAATTTTAACAGATCCATAGTCGGCATAGTAATAGACAAGAGAAGGGAAAACCACCTTAAGCTCAGAAAGCACCTCCACAGGCCTTCCAACCGGGCCGCATCATTTTAAGCTCTTAAGGCTTAAGTAATTCGCTTCTATGGTTTTTTCTATATCCTCATTGTTATGGGCAACGGAAATAAAAGATGTCTCGAACTGCGATGGTGCAAGATATACCCCGTTTGCAAGCATTTCATGAAAGTAGCGCGAAAACAGCCCTGTATCCGAGGTAACTGCCGAATCGAAATCATGAACATCATGCCCTGTAAAAAACAGGCTCATCATCGACCCGACCCTGTTAATACTGTAATTCAAATGAAGTTTTTTCATATTTTCCTTAAGGCCGTCTTCGAGAAGCTTCGATTTTTTTTCCAGTGCCGGGTATACATCATCGTTTATTAAAACAGAGAGTGTCTCATACCCGGCTGCCATAGCCAGAGGATTCCCCGAAAGGGTCCCTGCCTGATACACAGGTCCGTCGGGAGCAAGCTGCTCCATATATTTTCTTTTTCCTCCGAATGCACCAACTGGTAATCCGCCGCCGATTATCTTGCCGAGGCAGGTAATATCCGGATCGATACCATACAGCTCCTGTGCGCCGCCTAAAGCAACCCTGAAACCGGTAATTACTTCATCGAAAATGAGAATAATATCCTCTGTTAGGGTAAGCTCTCTTAAGTTTTTTAAAAATTCACTATCAGGCGGGATAACCCCCGCATTTCCCATAACCGGTTCTATAATCACTGCAGCGATCTGTGATTTATTCGACCCGATCAGTTTCTCCACCGATTCGATATCGTTAAACCGGGCAACGAGTGTATCCTGCGCGGTATGCTCCGTAACTCCCGGGCTGCCCGGAATGCCGAGAGTAAGAACTCCGGAGCCGGCCTTGATAAGGAAACTGTCTCCGTGGCCGTGGTAACATCCTTCAAACTTAATTATTTTGCTTCTGCCGGAACAGCCTCTTGCAAGACGGACTGCACTCATAGCTGCTTCGGTTCCGGAATTTACCATGCGAACCAGCTCGATCGAAGAGTAAGTCTCCGTAATAAGCTCTGCCAGCTTTATTTCGATTTTCGTATTCGCACCGAAACTCGTTCCCCGCTGTGCATACTCGGCAAGCTTTTTCAGTATCCGGTCATCCGCATGACCGAGTATAAGCGGCCCCCAGGAACATACGTAATCTATATATTCATTCCCATCGATATCGAATATTTTCGAACCTTCCCCCCGCTGTATATATACAGGATTCATCCCTACCGACTTAAATGCACGTACAGGGCTGTTTACACCCCCCGGAATAACCTTCCGGGCCCTTTTAAACATGGTTAATGATTCTTTTAAATTATTACCCGACAAAATATTTTACCCTCTCTTTCTTAAATTCTTTTTCACTGAACAAAACCAGGAAGTCCCTGCATTCGATTTTTAACGCCATTTCCTCGATAAGAGACAAACATTCCTCTTCCTTATTTTTATGAACCATGGCAAAGAGCGCATACTGCCAATCAGGATAGGTTTTACGCTGATAACAGTGAGACACTTCCCGGTACTTTGCCAGGCATCGACCTGCAGCGGCAATACGGTTATCAGGAACCCTGAAACAGGCCATTCCGTTTGCACGGAAACCAAGTTTTCTGTGACGCAGGACAGCCGATATTCGTTTAATTACACCTGCTTCCTTTAAACGGCGGATACGTAAGAACAGAGTTTCTTCATCGATCTGCAGATTCTCTGCAATCTTCTCCCACGGTGTCTTTACAACCGGCAGGCCTTCCTGAAGTTTTAGCACCAGCCTCTTATCCGGTTCCGACAGCGTTACCGCTTTTTCGGGCTGAAAGAATGCATGGTTGGTCCGGACAGGTTGTTTACCGGTGAACGGAAATTGCACGCCTATTTTAAATGTTTCAATGGCAGGCAGAATAATATATTTAACCGGCTGAATTCCGTAAAATAGCTTCTTAAGCTCGCTGTCGAAGCTTAAGCTGCGTTTTATCGTCATGGTAAACCAGATATTATATTCATTATTACGAAGATAATTATGGCTGACACCGGGGTGGCTGTTTATCCGTTCCACTGTCCTGTTAACAATATCTTCCCCTGCTTTAACAGCAATAAGCGTGCTTTTGTACCCCAGCCCGGATGCATTAAAAATAGCAGACAGTTCCCTGATCATACCTTGTTCCGAAAAGCTCCGCAGCTTTTCGATTACACTTTTTTCGGACATCCCGCAGTTTTTTCCGATATATTTAAATGGATGTACAACAAGAGGGATATCCAGCTGAATCTCTTCGAGTAACCGTTTTTCATCTTCCTGTAAGTTCTGCCGTATGGCAGCTTCTGTTTCCAATTATACCCTGCCTTTTACATGTTCGATACTTGAGTATCGGATTCCGTCAATCAACAGAAACACTGCGGCCGGATGTCCGCGGCTGATAAACACAGTAAGGTTCTTCATCGAGATAATTACCCGTCGTTGCAAAAGCCCGTGCTCTGCAGCCTCCGCATACTTTCCTGTACTCACATATACCGCATCTTCCGTTATAACCATCGATATCTCTCATTTTTAAGAAAAGCTCCGATGTTTCCCAGATTTTTTTAAAATCATACGATTCCTCTCTTAAATCCCCGGCCTTTTCTTCGAGAAAGCCGCAGATCTGAACCCGGCCCGTATTGGAAATAAACGCAAATGACTGCCCTCCAAGGCATCCCTTTGTCATAGCACTAAGCCCGTGGGTTTTTACCGTTACCTTTATCCCCTTTTCCCTTTCCTTCTGCCTTAGAATTCTGTAGTAGTGAGGGGCACAGGTCGGCTTAAGCTGAATCGGCACCTCCCGGCTTTTTTCATATATCCATTCCAGAAGTTTTTCATACTCCCGGGGATCGATCTCATAATCTGCAAGACCGCTTCCTCTTCCCGTGGGAACGAGTAAAAACGGATGATACCCTACGGCACCGAGATCGACTGCAAGCTGAAGCATCCTGTCTATCTGACGGTAGTTGAGTTTTGTAATGGTCGAGTTTATCTGGAACTCGAGCCCGGTCTCCCGGGCGATATGTGCTGCGTTAATTACGGCATTAAACGAACCCTCAACCTGCCGGAAAGAATCGTGTGTTTTTTCGTCTGCACCGTCGATACTGAGACTTATCCTCATTATACCGGATTCTTTCATTTTACGTGTATTTTCATGATTCATCAGCAGCCCGCACGGAGCCATTACCATCCTTAACCCGAGTTTAGTGCCGTATTCCGCGATCATATATATATCGCTTCGCGCCATCGGCTCTCCGCCTGTTAATATGATGATAGGTTTCGCAAAGGAGGCGATATTTCTTAGAATTCCGAAGCATTCCTCTGTGGAAAATTCGCCGGCAAACTTTCTGTCGGATGAAGAAGCCCGGCAGTGCATGCATTTAAGAGGACACTGTTTGGTAACCTCCCAGGCAATCAGCCGGGGTTGATGTTTTAAATGTTTTCTATCCATAATATTACTTTGCCTGTGTTATGAACCAAGCAGCCTCGCTGCATCTTTAGCGAAATAGGTAAGAATAATATCAGCCCCCGCCCTCTTTATCGAGTACAATATTTCCATCATAACCTTCTCGCCGTCTATCCATCCGTTTCGGTCCGCAGCCTTAACGCAGGAGAATTCGCCGCTTACATTGTAGGCGGCAACCGGCATATTAAACCTTTCTTTTACTCTGTAAATTATATCAAGATATGAAAGTGCAGGTTTTACCATGACGATATCAGCGCCCTCTTTAATATCGAGTTCCACCTCCCGCAATGCCTCCGCTCCGTTTCCGGGGTCCATTTGGTACCCCTTCCTGTCGCCGAATTTCGGAGGGGATTCCGCAGCGTCCCTGAAGGGACCGTAGAACGAAGAGGCATACTTTGCCGAATACGCCATGATTGGGATATCGTTAAATCCGTTTTCATCGAGAACCCTGCGTATGGCTCCTACCCTCCCGTCCATCATATCGGAGGGTGCTATGATATCTGCTCCGGCCTTTGCATGGGACAGCGCTTCTCTTGCAAGAAAAATAAGTGTTTCATCATTGTCGACTCTGCCGTTTTTAATAACACCGCAGTGGCCGTGGCTCGTATATTCGCACATGCAGACATCCGTAATCACAAGCAGGCCGGGCACCTTTTCCCTGACCGCCCGTACGGCTCTCTGGATAATTCCGTTATCAGAGTATGCTTCTGACCCGAGTTCATCTTTCTTTTCAGGAATTCCGAAAAGAATAACCCCGGGGATTTGCAGCTTCTTCACTTCCGTACACTCTTTAACCAGTTCGTCGATAGACAGCTGGTAATTGCCCGGCATCGATTTAATTTCATTCCTTATATTTTTTCCGGGACATACAAAAAGCGGTAAAATTAAATCGTTTACAGAAAGACCTGTCTCCCTGACAAGTCTTCTTAGGTTTTCATCTTTTCTTAATCTCCGCATTCTTACAACAGGAAAACTCATATCACCTCCTATTACCCGGTAATTCCTATTTCTTCATCTGTAAGATAACAGGCCGGATCCTCTGCCCAGATATCTCCTGTTACAGCCTCCGCCCGAACCCTGAAGTTTCCGCCGCATATATCGAGATATTTGCAATCTGCACATCTGCCCTTTACATAGAGCTTCTTATCTTTCAGTTTTTTCATCAAAGGATCCGACATATCCATCCATATTTCACTAAAAGGGCGTTCCTTAACATTTCCGAATGTATGATGCCTCCAGAACTGATCGGCGTACACAGAACCGTCCCAGCTTACACAGCCGATGCCGTGCCCCGAGCTGTTCCCGCCATTCATTTTTAGAAGCTTTAAAACCTCAGCAGCCCTCCCGGGATCCTCCTTAAGCAGCTTCAGGTAAAGATACACCCCGTCGGCATGGTTGTCGACGGTCAGCACCTCGACTTTTTTTCCCTGCCGGTGCAGGCCCGCCGTCCTTTCTATAATAAGGTCGACAACATCTCTTGTCTGCTCCTTCTTAAGGTCTTCATCGATTAGCTGCGAGCCCCGCCCTGAATATACGAGATGGTAAAAGCATATTCGCTCGATATCTTCATTCTCCATGAGATCGAAAATTCCCGGAACATCATCGACATTCCGCTTATTTATGGTAAACCTCAAGCCCACCTTTATGCCCGATTCTTTACAATGACGAATTCCCTTAAGAGCCCTGTCGAATGCGCCCTTTACACCCCGGAAACTGTCATTGGTATCTCCGATACCGTCGAGGCTTACACCCACGTATGATACACCTATACCTTTAAGCTCCCCTGCAACACGACTGTTAATCATGGTTCCGTTTGTCGAAACAACCACACGCATCCCAAGATCCCGCGCATATTTTCCAAGCTCGAACAGATCCTTTCTTACAAGCGGTTCACCGCCGGAAAAAAGAATTACAGGAACACCGAAATGCCCTAAATCGGAGAGCATCTTCTTTCCCTCTTCGGTGGTCATTTCGCCGTGGTAATCCATACCGTCCGACTGGGAGTAGCAATGAACGCAGCGCAGGTTACAGTTCCTCGTTACATTCCAGACAATCACAGGTTTCTTATCCGATGAAAACTGCAGCATGTGGGACGGAAGCTTTTTGGATTGTCTTCCGTAGCGTAAAACATCAGAAGGCTCCACAGTTCTGCAGTACAGTTTTGATATTCCGATCATTCTCTTCCCCCGTAAAACATAAGTATAGCTTTAACCAGCCCGGGTATAGTATGTTCATCTGCCTCCACATCCGGTGAAAACCCCGCATCCCGTACCGATGCTGATGTAACGGGCCCGATGCTCGCAATTTTAAACCGCTTTTTACCTCCGTAGAGTTTAAAGAAGTTTTTTACCGTGGAGGAACTGGTAAATGTTATCCAGTCTATGCTTAAACCGTTAATCTTTTCGTTAAACTCTTCACGGCTCAATTTACCTGCAGATGTTTTATATCCTATAAGTGCAGTACAATGTCCGCCGAGCTGTGTAAAGGTTTTCAGGATATGATCTCTCGCTTTGTCCGAGCTGATAAGCAGAAACTTTCTTTCCTTTATTTCGTAATCCCGGATAAATTCGTCGGTAAAGCATTCGGCAACATACTCGGAAGGCAGAAAATCGACCTTTACATGAAGAGCCTCGAGCTCCTTTTTCGTGGCAGGGCCAATCGCAGCGAGCTTTACTCCTGACAAATCGCGTATATCATTAAGTAAAAAGAAGCGTTCGAAGAACATACGTACACCGTTTACACTGGTAAAGATAAGCCAATCATAGTCGTTAATCCGTTCAACAGCAGTATCGATGGTTTTATAATCATCGACCGATTTAATACTTATTACAGGAATCTCCACGGTTTCAGCACCCATCTCATCGAGCAGAGCAGCAAGCTTTCCCGCCTGGCCGCTGCTCCGTGTAATCACAATTCTTTTTCCGAACAGGGGCAAAGACTCATACCAGTTCAGTTTCTCTCTTAAGCTGACCACTTCCCCGATAATAACCAGTGCCGGAGATTTCATCTTTTCTTCTTCGACACGTCCGGCAATATCACGGAGAGTACCGGTAACTACTATCTGATCGGGAAAGGTTCCGCGATAAACAACCGCAACAGGAGTTTCTCCGCTCTTCCCGTATTTAATCAGAGCCCCGGTAATTAAAGGCAGGTTTTTAACACCCATAAAAATGACCAGTGTTCCCGTACCTGATGCGAGTTCCGACCAATGCACAGCGCTTTTTTCTTTTAAGGGATTCTCGTGTCCGGTAACGAATATAAGGGTCGAATTAAAATCCCTGTGGGTGAGAGGAATGCCTGCATATGCGGACACAGCTACTGCCGCCGTCACGCCCGGCACTACTTCGAAAGGTATGCCTCTTTTGACAAGTTCGAGAGCCTCTTCCGCACCCCTTCCGAAAACGAAGGGATCACCGCCTTTTAACCTGACTACAGTTTTTCCTTCCTTCGCCTTCTTTACGAGGAGTTCATTAATTTTCTCCTGCTCGAGGATATGCCTGCCGGCTTTTTTCCCAACATAAATTATTTCAGCCCTTTCATGTACATAGCTTAAGAGTTTTTCCTGAACAAGATAGTCATACAGCACTACATCGGCCTTCTTAAGACACTGCATGCCTTTCACCGTAAAAAGACCCGGATCACCGGGCCCCGCCCCCACCAGATACACCTTACCGTAAGTCTTCACTCTTTATATTCTCCGCATCTCTATTTTATCCAGTATTTCAGCACCGCCCGACTTAAGCAGTTCTTCGGCAAGCATTATACCGATGCGTTCGGCATCTTCGCTTTTTCCCTGTATTCTCTTCTTTACAATACAGGTACCGTCGATCGGAGCTATCATACCGGCAATCTTTATTGTATTTTCTTTAATATAGCTGTATGCACCTACAGGAGCACGGCATCCCGCCCGCAGCTTCTTAAGAAAGCTTCTCTCGGCATTAACCGAAATCATGCTATCGTTGTCATTCAGTGCTTTTACCGCTTCCATAATTTCCGGATCCTCCCGCCGTACTTCAAGCGCCAGTGCACCCTGCCCCGCAGCCGGAAGCATCACCTCGTGTTCGATTATTTCAGAAATCCTGTTTTCATAGCCCAACCTCTTTACACCTGCATAAGCAACAATAATACCATCGAGCTCCTCGCTTAAGAGTTTTTTTATTCTCGTATCAAGATTACCGCGGAGATCGACGATCCGGAAATCACCCCGAAAATTCAGCAGCTGGGCTTTCCGCCTTAAGCTGCTTGTACCGATCTTCGCACCACTTTGCAGGTCTTTAAGTGTCTCCCTGCCCCCGGTGATAAGAACGTCATTACTCATCTCCCGAAAAGGCACCGCACCGATAACAAGCTCCCCCGGGATTTCGGTAGGCAGATCTTTCGCACTATGAACGGCAATATCTATTGTCTTGCATAACAGGTTTTCCTCGATATCTTTTGTAAAAAACCCCTTATCCGGCTGTTGAAACAGCGCCATACCGGTAAATCTATCGCCGGCCGTCTTTATAATGACGATCTCGCACTTTATGCCTTTAATCCCCGTTTCCAGCCGGTTCTTAACCCAATGTGCCTGCCACAAGGCCAATACACTCCCGCGGGTTCCGATCTTAATCCTCATAGTCCATGTCATCCTCAAGTTGAAATATCTCCCGCACCGTATCCAGGCGTATCGTCCCGAACCGTGAATCCTCGTTATACTCCTTAATTTTAAGCAGAGGTATCCGGATTATCTTTTTCATCATACTCTTTGTTAAAAGATCAAGATTTTCCCAGTCTTCCCTTTTAAACTGTTTCCTGTTGTTTTCAAGCTCTTTCATCCTGATATTTTCAACTCTTTTCTGAAGTTTCCTTATTATCGTCGTTACTTTTAAGGTATTCTTCCAGTGCAGGAAATTGTTTACTTCTTCCTCTATTATGCCCTGAACCTTTTCTATCTCGGCATTTCTCTTTTCAATATTCTTATCTATAACATTCTTAAGGTCATCGATGGAATAGACAAAAACATTGTCGAGCCTGTTAATTTCCGGATCGAAATTCCGGGGCACAGAGATATCGATAATAAACAAAGGCCGATTGTTTCTCCTATCCATGATTTTTTTCATAAAATCAACCGTTATGATATACTCGCGGGAACTCGTCGAGCTGACTACAATGTCGACATTTATCAATGTTTCGTCGATTCCTTCAAACGCGACCGCCTTTGCCTGTAATAAACCGGCGAGGCTTTCCGCCCTGCTGAAGGTTCGATTACTGATGTAGAAATCACGTACTCCTCTCTTTTTAAGGCATAGCGCCGTTAATTCCCCTGTTTCGCCGGCTCCGATTAAGAGAACCGAACGCATGGAAAGATCTTTGAATATTTCTTTCGCAAGCTCTATCGCCGTACTGCTGACAGAAATCGAGCCCATCCCAATTTCAGTTTCCGACCGTGCTCTTTTCCCCACTTTAAAAGCCAGATGGAAAAGTCTGTTAAGAATTATTCCGTTGGTCCCTGCCTCACAGCAGAGATTAAACGCGTTTTTAACCTGCCCGAGAATCTGGTTTTCACCCACAATCATGGAATCCAGCCCCGCTGCAACTTTAAACAGATGGGAGACCGCTTCTATTTTATGAAAGGCGTAAAAATAGTCCTTCTCTAAGGGAGATGAATCGCTTTTAAAACCTACCATAAAATCCCGGATAAATTCTTCTCCCTTTCCAATATCACCATTAATGCATGCGTACAGTTCGGTCCTGTTGCATGTCGAAAGGAGAAGGGCCTCACGGACAATGGGCTGCTTAAGAAGCTCCTTTACCAGGGCAGTTGTTTCTAAAGAAGAAAAACTAAGCTTCTCTCTTACTGCAACAGGAGCTGTGGTATGATTTAATCCGACTACTAAAAGCTCCATCTTTCTATTTCTTCCTTTAATTTACCTATTTCTTCCGTACCTATCCGGTTCGTCGAAGCAAACGTATATTTCCGTATAAGATTCGACAGGATTTTACCCCGCTCCCTGCTTTCGGATACCTTTTTTGCCAGTTTCTTCCTAAGGACACCGAGACTTTCCAGAATATCCGCAATTTCGCTTCCATAGAGCCGGGATAATTCTTCTTTTATCTTTTTCGCAACAGCCGGACTCTTGCCGTTTGTCGAAACAGCTATTTTTAAGTCTCCCGCCTGATGCACGGACGGCACGTAAAAATTGCACAGTACCGGATCATCCGCTACATTGCAGAGAATCCCTGCCTCCATTGCTTCATAAGCAATACTTCGGTTTGTTTCCTTAGAATCTGTTGCACTTATAATGAGAAACGCACCTTTTAAATCGCTTTTTCCGAATTCCCTTCGTAAAATATGAAGGGAATTTTTTGCCGCGAGTTCTTCCAAGTCTTTAGTCAGCACAGGACTGATTACTGTTACATCAGCTTTAGATTCGAGCAGTTTCCCAACCTTGTTCATTGCAACACGTCCGCCGCCTGCAACGATACATTTCTTCCCGGCCAGTTTTAAAAACACGGGATAAAGAGTATTCATTCTCATTTTCCTTTGAAAGAGAAGATGCCCGGAACAAAAGCCGTTAACAGCTGAAAAGGAGGGATGATTATATCTAAAAACTTCAAGTTATTACCTTCTTAGCATAATATTATCAGAGACTCTAATAATATACGATTACTCGTAATCCTTACAAGGCTTTTATTCTTTAAATTATCTAATTTTGGCTAATTATATCTAAAATTATCAGCTATCTTAAATTAAATCCCCTGTGGTGTTCATTTAAAACGGTTGATACGGAGCTTTAAGATATGTATAATAAGCAATTCTTAAATATCCACTGCGGAGATATCATGTCATTAGTAAGCCGGATAGTTAATTCGAGTATAAAGACATTTCTCGATGTTACATGCCGTATAGATAAAGATCAGCTTAACGAGGTACCGAAAGAAGGCCCTCTTATTTTAGTCTCTAACCACGTAAGTTCTCTGGAAGTTCCTTTATTCTATACATTTTTACAGCCGCGGAAAATATTGGGATTTGCAAAATCGGAATTCTGGGAAAACCCGCTGTCGGGCTTTCTTTTTGATATGTGGAAAGCAATTCCCATACACCGCGGCACGGTAGATCTTAAGGCCTTTCGTCTTGCGTATAAGGCATTGGAAGAGGGATATATTTTAGCCGTAGCACCTGAAGGGACACGCAGCTGGAACGGACAGCTTCAGCGCGCCCAGCCCGGAGTGGTAATGATGGCGCTTCACAGTAATATCCCGATACTGCCTCTTGCTCACCACGGTGGTGAGAAATTCAAACAGAACCTGTCGCATTTTCACAGAACGGATTTTCATATCAGGATCGGGCGCCGGTTTAAACTGGATGCCGGCGGAGTCAGAGTAACAACCGCAATCCGCCAGCAGATGGCGGATGAAATCATGTTTCAGGTAGCAGCTTTACTTCCCCCCGAATACCGCGGTTATTATACGGATATGGATAAAGCAACGGAAAAATATCTCCGCTTCATCTGAATCAGAGAGCAGGAAGCAAGTAGCAGGACGGTCTATACCCGCACCTTTAACCACTTCTGCCTGCTCTTTGCACTCTGTAAGGCTGCTTCGATGAAAGCAATACCGGCCACTCCATCGTTTACCGTCGGATAATCATAATAGTCACAATTTACACCTTTTAAACTGGAGATAAAACCTCGATAGATACCTGCAAACGCTTCGATAAAACCTTCGGGATGACCTGCCGGAAGAATCGTTGCCGAACGGGAATGTTTTCCTGTACCAGGGGAATTCAGGCCGGTTCGTACGTATTCCGCAGGGGCATTATTCCGTTTTATTACGAGAGTATTGGGTTCCTGCTGTTTCCATTCAAGACCGGCTTTTTCTCCATATACTGTAATAATAAGATTGTTCTCTTCACCACTTGCAACCTGGCTTACCGACAATAGACCCTTAGCACCATTTGCAAAGTGTAAAAGAACATCGCCGTCATCATAAACTTTCCTGCCCGGTACGCTTATATGTAAATCGGCACATAGTTCTGTAATCTCCAGACCGGTAACATACCTGACAAGATGCTCGGCATGGGTCCCGATATCAGCCATACACCCTGCAATTCCTTCTTTTTCCGGATCCATCCTCCATAGAGCCTGTTTTTGATTCTCTCTTTCCAGCAGGGTTGCAAGCCAGCCCTGTGTGTAGGAAACAACAACCTTTCTGATTTCGCCCAATTCACCATTACGGATCCGTTGTTTTGCCTCTTTAACCATGGGATAACCGGAGTAAACATATGTAACAGCAAAAGGAAGCATTTTTTCCTTCGCTGAAACTGCAAGTTCCTTAGCCTGTACAAGATTTACCGTAAGCGGTTTATCACAAATCACAGGAAAACCGCTTTCCAGGGCACGTTCTGCAACCGGGAAATGAAGATGATTGGGTGTTACAATACTTACAAAATCCATTCGTTCGGACGGGGGAAGTGATTTTTCACCGACCATCATATCTTCATAGGAATCATACACACGTTTCGAATCGAGAAAGAGTTCTCTGCCCATAACCCGGGTTTTTCCCGGATCGGAAGAAAATGCTCCGCATACCAGCTCTATCCCTCCGGCCAGGCAGGCTGCTTTTCGGTGAATATCGCCTATAAAAGCACCGGGGCCTCCTCCTACCATACCCATTCTTAATTTACGATTCATTTCATTACCCTGAAAACTAAGATTTACCCATGATATTCTTTATAATAAATAACTCAAGATCTTCGTAGTTTCTTTCCTTCCTGAATTCCTCGATCTTATCCCTGTTAATACTCTTTACCACATCGAGGAGCATTAAAAATATTTCTTTGCTGTTTTTTAAATGCTGTACCGCAGCATTATCTTTCTGCGTACGCAGAGCTTTTACATCGAACCCTATAAATTCCCCGTTTACTCCGTAACTATTATCATAAAGAACCATAACCTGATCGAATGCCCGTTTCAGATTTATTGCCCCGAAAATGCGGTCCTCGTCGAACTTTAAACCGTTTTGATCATTCAAATGAACACTCCATAACTTATTATGTGCTATGGCATTGCCCATCTCCATTGCAGGATCCAATCCGGCGAGAATTGCGTGAGCACTCTCGATTAATACACCGCACCTGTCCGGATCTACAGTTTTATAGGCAAGAGCAAGAAAATGACCTGTTGTAGGCAAATAGGCCTGGTCCATAGGCTCGTTGGGCTTCATCTCTCCGAGTATCTTTATCCCCCTGTCATATTCCAGCATGGTATTAAGAGCTTCCACGAAACGTTCCATCGAAGCTACATGATCTTTCGACTCGTTTACATATACACCCTCTCTTGCAGGCCATAACACTATCTTTTTTGTTCCAAGAATATTTGCTATATCGATAGTTTTTTTGGAACGGTCTAAAGCATAACGCCTTATCTTAAGATCGTTCGCAGTATACCCCCCATCGATGGTATAAGGATGCTCCCAGAGTCTCGGAGCAACAAACTCGGCAACAAGACCCTCGTTACCGAGCATCTTTTTCATCTCATTTGCTTCTTTGATCATTTTACTATGTGGAACATCGACACTGCTTACCGCATCATCATCATGAAACTGAACACCTGTAAACCCCAACTTCCTGTAAAGTTTCAGTTTTTCTGCAAAAGGTACGGTTCTTCGAACTGCAGGTCCGAAAACATCAGCCCCTTCATGTACATTCCACGGACCGAATGAAAACCTGAATACAGCTTCTTTTTTCATTTATTTCTCCTTCGGTAATTATTTATTAATCGTCTTATTTTAAAGGCTCCGGGTTATTTTTGCTCAATACGTATTCGACAGCACATAAAGCCGCTCCTATTGCTTCCTGATCCGGCCGATATTCGCTGAATACGATTTCGAAACCCTCCAGCATTTCCGGAAGAACCCGCTGCATCACAACCTGATCGACAGATTCTTTAAGATACTCTTTAAACATTGCGACAGCTCCGCTTATTATCAATTTTTTCGGATCGTACAATTTAATCAGAATTGCACATGCATCGCCCAAATACTCACCGATTTCATGCAGGACAGTTAATGAAAGGCGGTCATCATGTTCGGCTGCAATGAGTATTTTTTCCAATGTCAATGCTTCCATATTTTCATAAGTATATCTCTGCAGATAAGAAATTACGCCTTCTTTTAAACGTTCACGGAAAATACGCAGAATTCCCGGTTCGGATAATACTGTTTCCAGACAGCCGATACTCCCGCAGCTGCATCTGTATTTATTCTTAACATGCTGGATATGTCCGATTTCCCCTCCCAGACCATGGGAGCCGTAGAAAACCTTCTCTCCGATAACTATTCCGGCTCCCAATCCTATACCGACATATAAGAGCACAAAATCCGCAACACCCTTTCCATTTCCTTTGTACATCTCCCAGCATGTCAGTGTTCTGGACATGTCATCTGCAAACACGGGCAGGTGAAAACGGTCTAAAAAAATATCACTTACGGGCATATTATTAATGCCTGATATTTGCAGACCCCTGAACCAGGTTCCACTCCTCTTATTAACCATGCCAGGCAGAGCGAATCCCAGGGCAAGAAGCTGCTTGTTATCCGGCTTTTTATCAAGTATATCCTGTAAAACATCTGTAATTTGACCGACAATGGAATTACCATGATTATCAGGATGAGTCGGAATGCATAAGGGAAAAACTTCATTATAAATCACCTCTTTCGCACTATTCACAAATACAATTCTAAAAGAATCCAACCCGAGAGAAATACCCGCCGAATATCCGAAATCAGACCTTAATGAATATATATAAGAGGGTCTGCCGCTTTTTGTTCTGGTTTTGCCTGCCTTTATTATTAAACCCCGGTCTTCCAGTATTTTTAAAATGGAAGAAACTTTCAGCAGACTAAGATTAACCTTCCGGGATATCGAATTTCTCGTAGGGATATTCTGCGTAAAAATTGTATGGAGGATATTCAACTCACCTCTATCTATGTTCTTCATCAGATAAATATACACCTATTAATAACAATTATGCAAGTAATTATAGTAGATAAAAATCTAAATGTGGTTTATAAAGTGCATAATATAACAATATATCAATAATATGCCGATTTATAGAGTTAATTAATAATATAATTTACTTATATACTTGACGACAACAGCACAATATCTTATAGTTTAGTCTATAACATCTTCTAAACAGGGGAGTCTTATGCGGTATTCAGAATCCGATCTGGCAATAAACGGCGGGCCGAAAGCCAAAACTACAAAAACCATTCCAATGTATCCGGGCGGCCTTGAAATCGGAGAGGAAGAAAAGAAAGAGGTGATGGAAGTTCTCGAATCAAAATACCTCTTTCGTTATTACGGACCGGCAGAAACGCCCTCCAAAGTTAAAAAACTCGAAGAAGAGTATGCAGAATATCTCCATGTTAAGCACGCTCTTGCGTTAAACTCATGTACATCCGCACTTATTGCCGGTCTTATCGCCGTCGGAGTAGAACCCGGCGATGAAGTTATAGTTCCGGCTTACACATTTTTTGCTTCGATAGCTGCAGTCGTCGCTGCAAAAGCAGTTCCCGTGATAGCAGAGGTAGATAAGTCTCTTACCATAGATCCCGACGACATCGAACGGAAAATAACTAACAGAACAAAAGCTGTTATGCCTGTACATATGCGGGGGATGCCGGCAAAAATGGATAGAATAATGAAAATTGCGGACATACACAATTTAAAAGTAGTGGAGGATGCCGCCCAGGCGAACGGGGGGAGCTTTAAAGGAAAAAAACTCGGAAGCTTCGGCGATATAGGAGCTTTTTCGCTCCAATATCATAAGATAATTACATCCGGCGAAGGCGGGATTATTGCCACGGATAACGATTTGTACTATACACGTGCACAGGCCTACCATGATGTTGCAGCATGCTGGCGTAAAGACAGGTTTGCACCGCCTGAATTTCCCGGTGAAATATTTTTCGGTGTAAATTTCAGGATGAGCGAATTAACCGGTGCGGTCGCCCTTGCCCAGTTCCGCAGGCTGGAATCTATCCTGAAACGAATGCGGGAAAACAAAAAAAGAATTAAGGATGCTGTCGGCGATATTCAGGGGATAGAATTCAGAGAAACAAACGATGCACAGGGGGATACTGCCGTAGCACTCATATTTTATTTGTCCGAATTAAATACAGTGGAAACATTCATAAATGCACTTATAGCAGAAGGAATAGAAGCAGACGGAATTTATAACCGGGGAGTACCCGATTGGCATGTATATCACCACTGGGTAATACTCCACAATAAGATGATGCCGTCTAAAAAGGGCTGTCCATTTAACTGTCCTTTAGCCGAACCTTTACCAGAGTATGATCCTGATGCATGTCCGACGACAAAGGATTATTTAAGCCGTTCCGTACACATAGATATTCCTCCGCAGCTTACACCTGAGGACTGTGATCAGATTGCAGATGGCATACGGAAGGCAGCATCGGTACTATTATAATTACATGATAAGGGGATACACATGGCGAGATTAGGTGTCTGCATGGAAACTTTCTTTACGGACATGAATTATGAAGACAGAATAAGAAGAATTTACGAATTGGGATTTAAAAATTATGAATTCTGGTTCCATGATAAACGTTTCGACGGATCAAATTTAATCAATGTCAATGAGTATAAGGATTTTGAGCGTATTGCGGAACTGAATGATTTATACGGAATAACCTGCACCGACTTTGTTTTTAACCATCCTGACGGCGGGATAGCTGCAGGCCTGATCGATAAAAAGGATCAAAATATTATTCTTGAAGGTATCGAAAGAACAATTGAAAAGGCAAAGATTATACATTGTTCCGGGCTTATTACTACATC
>QILZ01000144.1 GCA_003233545.1 Spirochaetales bacterium | reverse complement strand
GGTAAACCCACCACAAGCCATAATGTGAGGTATGGCGTATTTAAAAGATAAAGACAACTATCCCCAGAACTAATCCGATTATATTTAACGGCAGAAATTTTACGATTAATAGTATGCCTGCAGTAATCATTAACCCTCTCTTAAAAGTGCCCAGTTCCTTTCTGAAAAACCCCATAAATCCGGCGGAAACAAAGGATATGGCAAGTGCTGCCCGTACAACACTCATTATAATTTCCGGCGGCGTTCCCATAAGTAGAAGGCCGAACTGAACGAGCACCGGCCCTCCGACAACAACTGCTACGATATAGGCTGCTGTTGTCGGCACCTCCATCCCGAGGATTATACTTGTAATTCCTATTAATATAAGAGATATAAAGAGGTTGCCTTCACTTATCGATAAAATCGACGAAGTAAGCTTAACGCCTAAGCCGGTAAAGGCAATAATGGCAATTATAATCTGGGCACTTGCAGTAATGCTCGCTATCAAGGCAGCCTGTTTTGCCCCGTTTAGTACGGCCTTTTCTAATTTGGCCGGAGCCTTTTTTATTTCGAGTTTCCAGTCTTCTCTAAAAACCGCAAGAGGTATTGTACTTAAAGCCGCCCAGAAGGCGGCATACTGAGGTGTATAATTGTTAAAGAGCCAAAATGCCAGTATGGCGAACGGAATAATAAAAAACCAGCTTGTACGGATCGTTTCTTTTATACCCGGTATTTCATCCGGAGGAAGACCTGCATACCCTGCACGCCGGGAATAAAAATGTATCCCTATACCTACGGCAAAAAAGTATAAAAGGGCAGGCAGCATGGCTTTTAAGGCGATCTCAAGATACGGCATCTCTATAAGTTGTGCCATTACAAAGGCTCCCGCTCCCATGATCGGCGGCATAATCTGCCCTCCGGTACTTGCGACAGCTTCTACCGCAGCAGCAAGTTCAGGTTTGTAACCGAGACGTTTCATCATCGGAATAGTAAAAGAGCCTGTTGTCGCGACATTTGCACTTGCACTTCCGGAAATAGAACCGAACAACGCACTGGAAATCGTAGACACCTTTGCAGGACCGCCTACATATTTACCTGCCACCTTTACGGAGAGCTTCATAAAACCTGTCCCTCCGCCTGTATTAACTATAAAAGAGCCGAGAAAAACGAAAATTGCTATTACATCCGCACTTACTCCCAGGAGCAGTCCCCATATTCCTCCTGTTGTTAAGAAAAGCATACTCACAAGGGTCGAAATATCATACTGAGGATGACCAAACTTGCCCGGAATAAGGTGCCCGAAGACAGCATAAAGAATAAAGAGAAGCACAATAATCGGGAGAGCCGGCTTAATCATCCGGCGGGCGGCTTCCAGAATCAGAAACACCAGAGCAAGTCCCATTATGATCTGACCCGTTCCCGTCGACACACCATACTGTTCGATTATATTGGGATAATCTATAAACACATATATTGTAATTCCGACACCTGCTGATAAAAGCAATAGATCCAGGATTCTCCTTAAAAAATCCTTTTCCTCTATTCGCCCTTTCTTTCCTCCGAGGAATATAATTATAAATGCAAATGCCAGATTCAGTGCCCTTGTACGCAGTATCGGCAAAAACCCATAAACAGGTAGAATAAGCTGAAATAGAGCAAATAAAATGGAAACTGTTAAGAGAAGCGTTTGTAATGTATTTTTAAGATGATTATTCATGTTGATTGTACCGGCCAGGTTCAATGAACATTAACCGGGCCGATAGCTGACATTCTTAAACTTTATGGATAAACTTAGTTTCCATGTTTCAGAACTTTGGTTTAAGTAATAATATCTTAAAAGTCAGATTTTTACTTATTTCTATTGTGGTTGCGCTGTCGCTCTTCGGCGATGCACTTTTATACGCAGTGCTGCCTGCAAGGCCTGCGGGTTTCCACGTTTTAATATGGCAGATAGGTATTCTCTTAGGTGCTAACCGTCTTATAAGACTGTTTACAAATGAAATTGCAGGCCGCAGTTTAAAGAAGCACGGGCTTAAAAAACCCCTTGTTTTTGCAATTATAATAGGCGGTTTAACGACTGCAGGATATGCTGTCCCTCTCGGTTTCTGGTGGCTGCTTTTAATGAGAATAATCTGGGGATCCTGCTGGTCTGTTTTTAGAGCGGAGGGATATATAAATGCTCTTGCCCTGTCCGGGGGGCATAACAGGGGAAAGGTAATAGCTGTGTATCAGACAATAACAAGGGTGGGTTCCGGCGGCGGGGTACTAATAGGTGGTTTTTTGTCTGATTTGATGGGTATTCCTGAAACATTTATATTATACGGAATAATTACCATATCCGGGTTAATTCCTGCCTGCCTTGTATCACTCGATATGAGTTCCTCTGGCAAAGGGCCCGGGGAGCCGGAATTACGGGCCGATCGTATTAATCGGAAGCTTAACGAGGCCGACAGCATCGGAGCAGATGTAGAAGGCTTTAAAGCCCGTATAAATAATCCGGTCCCTGTCGTACCTGATAACACACCGGATAAAAGTTTTGGAAATTTCATAAAGAGAAATATTTTAGTCTGGTACGGAGGTTTTTCCGTAACAATGACAGAACAGATGATTACAAACCTTACCGGAAGACTTGTTGTGGATAAAATAATACCCGGTATTTCGTTTACGGTAGGCGCTGCATCGTTAACAGGTATTCTGCTCGGGTTCAGAACATTCGGTATGCTAGCTTTTGTACCTTTAATGGGTATTCTAAGCGATAAATTCGGAAGAAGAAAGGTATTGTTAATTACCTTAATCATGCAGATCGTTATTTTAAGTCTGCTTATCGTCAGCAGAAACTGGTTGATTTTATCTGTTGTTTTATCTCTGCAGTTTATGGCTGCAGTATCTTCAAGGCTCGGTATATATACCCTTGCGGGCGACCGGGCGGCAGAGGATAGCGACAGCGGAAACCAGGCTCTGTATATGAACAGGTTTGCCACATTTGTCGATCTGGGAACATCGTTCGGGCCGATTGCAGCTTATTCTTTATATTCCTATTACGGGTTTGGTACTGTAATTCTGATTGGAATCTCTCTGCTGGTTCCTTTGATCGTTCTTCTCGCTAAAAGTAGAATAATTTGCAGATAGTTCCTTTTATGAAAAATAATTGACAAAATCGTTGCTGCGGTTTTAAATTCGAATAATAAATAAATTGTTGCCGGAGGCATAAATTGAACGACCGGAAAGTTTCTGCTGTAAAAGCAATAATATTTGATATGGGCGGAACACTTAAAAAGCCGTTTATAAAAAATGCAAGTATCCGGCCGGGAATTAAAAGGGTGATGTATATTCTGGGGTTGGAAGGTAATGCGGATGATTATGAGAAAAAGATCCTGGAAGGTTATTATAAATACAGGAAATGGACAAGAGAAACATTGATCGAACTAAGCGAAAGAGATATATGGACAAAATGGCTTTTACCAGAAGAACAGAAGGGAAAGGTTGCCCATTATGCGGTGGAACTTAACAGTGCTTTCAAAGAAGCTCTCGGAATAAGCAAACTGCGCACGGATGCGGTATCCGTTATTAAGGAATTGTATAATCGCGGATATAAGCTTGGAATCGTAAGCAATACTTTCAGCAGTACAAGCACCCCTTTGATTTTAGAAAAATACGGGGTGAAAAATTTTTTTAAGACTGTGATTTTATCATCCGGTTTCGGGAGGCGGAAGCCGGATCCCTCGATGCTTTTAAAAGCCGTTACCGATCTTCATGTACTTTCCGGGGAGGCCGCCTATGTGGGGGATAAAATAGACAGGGATATTATTTCCGCAAAAAAAGCCGGTTTTGCTGTAAGTATATATATCAGAAATCCCGGGAAACCCGAAATCGATCCTGAATACCCGGATTTAAAACCGGACTTTGCAATTACGGAACTTTCCGAACTCCTTTCTATTTTTAAAGTTCAGAAAACCGGTATTTTTTAATCTAACTTTTATATATTTTGTTTCTTCTTGACAATTCTGTGGATGGGGAGAATCATATACGTAGGTTGTTTATGAAGTATTTGATTTTTATGTTCCCGATTCTTCTTTTAATGCCTTATGTCGTTTTCAGTGATACCGAAAATCCTGTTCCGGTACCGGTATATAGTATACCGATCCATGGTGATATCGACAGACAACGGATGGTATTTATAAAAAGAGCTATTATGGAAGCCGAAGCGGGCAAAGCCGAATATATAATTTTTAATATTAATACTTTCGGCGGAAGGGTGGATTCCGCTTTACAGATAGCATCCCTTATCGGTTCCGTGCGTAATGCTAAAACCATTGCATACATACCTTCATCTGCGGAAGGAACAGGGGTAAGCTGGTCTGCCGGGACCTTAATATCTTTTGCATGCAGCAGTATCTATATGGCTCCCGGCACATCCATAGGTGCGGCAGCCCCGGTGTATCAGACTCAGTCCGGTATGGAAATGGCACCGGAGAAGGTTGTCAGTGCGGTAAGAACACAGCTTGCCGCACTCGCGGAAAAAAACGGTTATCCTAAGGCAGTCGCTCTGTCGATGGTGGATAAGGATCTCGAACTCGATGAAGTATATATAAACGGAAAACTAAGGCTTGCCTTATCCGGTGAGATTGCGGATTTAAAGAGGCAGGCGGAAGAAAAAAAGGAGACCTTTGTAAAGGGGAAGGTTGTCTCCGGGAAAGGGAAGTTACTCTCCTTAACT
Organism: Spirochaetales bacterium; assembly: GCA_003233545.1. Taxonomy (GTDB): domain Bacteria; phylum Spirochaetota; class Spirochaetia; order SZUA-6; family SZUA-6; genus SZUA-6. The sequence goes on along the minus strand of QILZ01000144.1, from coordinate 25,993 downwards.
GCAGGTGAGATGAGAAAGTACGGTATTTCCTCCGGAACGCCTGATTCGCTTACAAGTTTCTATTCGAATTTCGGGGTGGATAAAGATACTGTTGTTTTTATTAAAGAGACGGCAGAGGATAAACTTGTTACCATCCTTACCGGCTCCCTTGTATCTGCCGTACTTATCATTGCAGGTCTTATTGCGCTCTATATGGAGATAACAAGTCCCGGGTTCGGAATTCCGGGCACAGTGGCAATTATCTGTTTTTCCGTGGTTTTTATTTCCAATGCACTTTTAGGTAATGTCGGTTCTCTGGAGCTGCTTCTCTTTATTCTTGGTATCGTACTGTTGGTAGTGGAGATATTTCTGATTCCCGGTTTCGGTGTTACCGGAATAAGCGGGATATTTCTTATGATAGCAGCGCTTGTATTAAGCCGGCAGAGTTTTATTTTGCCCGCTTTCCAGTGGCAGAAAGATTTGTTTAAGCAGAATCTGATGGTTGTAGGAGGCAGTGCAGCCGGGGCTTTTATTATTCTCGCTATTCTTATGTCTATGCTTCCCAGGTTACGCTTTTTTAACAGGCTTGTACTGGAAATGGGCGAGAAGGCCGAAGACGGATTTACAGTGCAGACAACCGATGTCAGAAATATTTTTGCCGGTCGAAAAGGAACAGTGGTTACAACACTCAGGCCTGTAGGAAAGGCAAAGATCGGAGACGGGTTGTTTGTGGTGCAGGCGGAGGCGGAATACATAAGTTCCGGCAGCGAGGTAGAAGTTGTAGAGGTAACAGGCAATCAAATTATTGTGAGGAAGTGCTGATGGTTCTATTGGCGGTCGGCCTTTATATTATGGGTTATATTGCAATTGTTGCAGAGTTTTTTATACCTTCGGGCGGCTTTGTGGGGCTGGTGGGAGTTGGAAGCATAGCAGGAGGGATTATCCTTGTGTATCGTAATTACGGAAACAGGCTCGGACTTGTTTTTCTTGTTACCGCACTGATCCTTACACCGGTGTTAATGGTACTCTACTTTAAATACTTTCCCGGCAGTTTTATAGGGAAGAGGCTTATACTCTTTAAAGACCAGAAGAAAGAGCAGGGCTTTACGGCACATACGATTTCCGTATATGAAAAACTGGAAGGAAAGGAGGGTATCAGTCTGACTCCGTTACGTCCGGCAGGAACGGTTTTAATCGATAACAGGAGGTATAGTGTTGTAACATCAGGGGAGTTTATAGAAACGGGCCGGAAAATTAAAGTGCTTAAGGTGGAGGGCGGCAGAATGATTGTTGGGAAATTAAATATCAAGGGGGGGAAAATAATATGATTTTTATAACTATCTTAATAGGAATAGTTATTCTTGTTTTTATTTTATTCTTTTTAAAATTTTTCGGTTTGTGGTTCAGGGCATTGCTTTCCGGAGCGCCGATTAAATTGGGAAGACTTGTCGGTATGTGGATACGCCGGGTAAAGGCGGGTGCAATTGTTGACAGTAGAATAATGCTTACAAAGGCTGGCATGGGAGTCGATTCGGACCTTCTCGAAACGCACTACCTGGCGGGGGGTGATATTCTCAGGGTAAGTAAGGCACTTATTGCAGCGAATAAGGCCGGGATTACTCTTGATTTTGCAAAGGCTGCTGCCATAGACCTTGCCGGCAGAGATGTGCTGGATGCGGTAAGGACAAGTGTAAACCCCAAGGTTATAGACTGTCCGAATCCTGAAACAGGCAAACGAACCATAGATGCCGTTGCAAAGGACGGTATCCAGTTAAAGGCCAAGGCAAGGGTTACTGTCCGGGCCAATATAGAACGTCTTGTAGGCGGTGCAACAGAGGAGACAATTATAGCCCGTGTCGGCGAGGGTATTGTTACTACGATAGGATCTGCGGAAACATATAAAAAGGTACTGGAAAACCCGGATAATATTTCCAAAACGGTGCTTTCCAAGGGACTGGACGCAGGTACCGCATTCGAGATTCTTTCGATCGATATCGCGGATGTCGATGTGGGTGAGAATATCGGTGCCAAGCTTCAGGCTGACCAGGCTGAGGCGGATAAACGGAGATTTCAGGCTGTTGCAGAGCAGAGGAGAGCGGCTGCGAGAGCAAGAGAGCAGGAGATGATTGCCATGGTAAGGGAAAACAGGGCAAAGGTAGTACTTGCAGAGGCGGAAATCCCAAAGGCAATTGCAGAAGCCTTCCGATCCGGCAACCTCGGGATTATGGATTACTATAAACTTAGGAATTTGCAGGCGGATACTGAAATGAGAAAGAGCATAGGCGGTGAAGAAGAGCAGAAAGAGGACGATGAAATATGATAATCGACCGGCTTTTCCAGGTATTGGTATTAGCGTCGATGGTTTTAGCGGCTATCGGATTTATTACACGCGGGTTAAAGAAAAGACAATCCGAATTTAAAAAGATTGCCGAAAAAACCGAGAATTGGGCAGAAGATACTGATTATAGAAAAACTGCCCCTGATAACAGAAAAGCCGTAAAGGAGGAATACAAAACTGCCCCTGATTCTAAAGTTATTCTGGTCGAGGAGATGAGACCGGAAAAAGACGGGCTCATAAACGAGTGCCCGGCATGGCGTACTATCCGGCATTCCGAATCGCCGGGGTTAGAAAAGATTAAAAAGCTCAAGCCGTTACACCAGGCTGTCATTTGGGCGGAATTACTTGGTAAACCCCGCTCCGAGAAGGAAATATTTTAGGTATTGCACTGGTTTTCCAGCCGGCCGGCTGAGGTTGTTTCCTCTTCGTCGAATTCATCTTCGTACTGTGGCGTAAGCCTGTAAAGGGATGTTGTGAGTTTTAGAATTACAATAAGGCTGAATACCGCAAACTTCTGTGTTATCTGTAAAATACCCGATTGAATTACAAAGTTAAATGCATAGGCAAGCACTGTGGAGTGCAGTATAATGTGATAGATCGTTATATGACCTGCGCCGGGCAGTTTTCCGGCCTCGATAAGAAAAAGAAGAGTCAACCCCCACAGGTCGCCGAAAAGGAGTGCTCCTCCTGCACTATGGATGCTGTTATTTATATTGCACGGAAAAATAATAACAAAAAAACCGGTTCCGGCAAAAAGGGCAAGGTTTCTCTTTAATCCATGATAATTTATCTTATAATTGCGATGAAAAATAAAGGCTATTTTCATCATAATAAAACCGCTTAAACCCATGCCGAGGGCAAATATAAAAAAAGATCTGTAATTGGGATATCCGTTAACGGTTTTAGTAGCTCCGAGATAACTGATCGCATCCTTCCAGAAATTAAAAGGTTCACCGTAAAGAAGCATACCGGCAGCCATCGATACAATATTAACCACGACTAGCAGAAGAAACAGCGTGTCTGTCCTTTTATTGCATATTGGAATACCTTTGTCTGCTCTCATTTTTTTCCCGTGAATGCAATTGCTATATATCAATGTACACATGTTTGTAATTTTTGAAAAGCAGGTTCGAAAAAAAATTTCCGAAAGTGTATATACGATACTTATTTTTAAATAAATTACTGTATAATTGTATACAGGGAGGATCCGTATGAAAAAAGATGTATATGGTGAACTTGAACTGATCTTTCGGGCAGGTGTAAAAAGGGTAGATCCTGCCCTGATGCTTGCCGGCCATATTTTTTTAGTAAAGAACAGGCTTATAGTAAAAACGGAGAGTGCGGAGAAAGAGACCGATCTGGAAAAGTACGATTCCATTGTCGTTCTGGGAACCGGTAAGGCGACGGCAAAAATGGCAATGGCGCTGGAAAATCTTATGGAAGACAGAATTTCCGGCGGTCTTATCTCCGTTAAAAAAGGATACACGGAAAACTTAAGAAAGATTAGAATAATAGAGGCGGGCCATCCTGTACCGAACATGGCAAGTGTGGAAGCGGCAAAGTTAATTGCAGAACTCTGCAGAAACGGGGACGAGAAAACTCTTTTTATTAACCTTATTTCAGGCGGAGGTTCTGCACTGTTAAGTTACCCTTTCGAGTACGGGTCCGTACGGATACAGCTTGAGGATAAACAGAAGACAACCAAGTTTCTGCTTGCATCCGGAGCATCCATCGATGAAATGAACTGTATACGAAAACATATCTCCGGCATAAAGGGCGGAAGAATGGCAGAGATGATGTATCCTGCGGATTCGATAAATCTTATTCTCTCCGATGTTGTGGGTGACAGGCTCGATTCGATAGCTTCCGGTCTGACCGCAGGAGACGAGACTACCTATAAGGACACAATTAATATAATCGAAAAGTATGGACTTAAAGATAAAATTCCGAAGGCAGTGTACGACGTTCTGAGTAAAGGTGCAGCCGGCAGTGTCCCGGAAACTCCAAAACCCGGAGACCCTGTCTTTGATCATGTCAGCAATATTCTTATAGGTACCAATTTAACAGCGCTTCTTGCTGCAGCGGAGAAGGCCCGTAATCTTGGGTATAATACTGCAATACTTTCATCGCGCATTACAGGCGATGTTAAGGATGCGGCAGCCGTTTTACTTGGAATAGGACAGGATATAGAGAAGCATAATCTTTTGGCGGATAAACCTGCCTGCATAATCGGAGGCGGAGAAACGACGGTGGTACTTAAAGGCCGCGGACGCGGCGGACGGAACCAGGAAATGGCACTTCATTTTCTTAAGGGTATTTCGATAAATCAAAAAGACTCATCGTCGATCTATTTCCTGTCGGCGGGAACGGACGGGAATGACGGTCCTACGGATGCGGCCGGTGCTTTTGCTTCGCTGGAAATTCTAAAAGAAGCACAAAAAGCAGGACTGGATCCGGATAGCTACCTTGCAGATAATAACTCGTATAATTTTTTTAACGGGATTAAAAGATTATTAAAGACAGGCCCGACAAATACGAATGTTTGTGATCTGCAGGTTATGATTGTTATGTAAATAAAGCGGCTAATTCTATCTTTGCAGGGTTACGGCTGTCCTGCTTTTTTCTTACGGAATATCATCAAATTGTCGAAGCGGTTTTCCGTGCCATCGATAAGTCTTCTGATGTTGCTTCTGTGGGTAAAAATAATAAGGCTGCCGAGTATAATGGAAAAAATAATAAGGCTTATATGTACGGCACCTGTAACGGCATACTGGACAAGCAGGCTTGCAGGGAAGACCACAGCGCCGGCTATGGAGCCGAGGGACACAATTCCCGTTGTTATAAGAATCAGCAGAAAAACAAGCACTGCAATACATAGAGGCACCGGTGCAAGTACGGAGAGCATGCCTACGGCGGTTCCCACTCCCTTTCCTCCCCGGAATTCTGCAAAAACAGTCCAGATATGTCCGATTACCGCGGAACTTCCTGCAATAAGCTGAACAAGGGTATAGGGAAGGGGGATATTACTGCCTATCCTTGCAATAAACAGGGCTGCAAGCACTCCCTTACCCACATCAAAAAGAGCAACTGTAACTCCCGCTTTCCATCCGAAAACACGGAAAGTATTGGTGCCTCCGGCGTTGCCCGATCCGAATTTCCGTATATCCTTTTTAAAAAATATTTTTCCTACAACTATGCTTGTGGGGAAAGAACCGGCAAGATAACTCAGCAGAATCACAGGGATAAGTACCAGCATGAAGTCTCCTGTTATAGGGTTTCTATGGAATAATAAATGCGGCGGCAATAGTCCCGATGCCTACATGCAATGCAAGTGCCGGAGAAACTTCGGTAATAAACAATTCTCTTGCTAAAATAAAATTCTCTTCTACTTTCCGTTTAAGCCATAATGCCTTTTCCGGAGCATTTATGTGGGCAATGGCAATATCGACAGGGCTTTTTTCAGGTATTTCTTTCTGCATGATCTTTACGATTTTCTTTTTTCCGGCAGCTTTGCCGAAAACGATTCCTGTTTTTTCCGCATTCCCTTCCGAATCTATTGTAATAAGGGGTTTAAGGTTAAAAAGATTTGCAATAATCCCTTTCATTTTACTTACACGCCCGCTTTTTATAAGATTGTCAAGAGTGGGAACGGCAGCATAAAGTCTTGTTCTCGGTATAAGTTCATTTAAAAGGTCCGCAACCTCCACTGCCGTTGCACCTTCGGCTATCGCTTCTCCTGCCCGCCTTGCAAGCAGGGCATATGCTATGGAGAGATTACGTGAGTTTATGATAGTGATTCTGTCTCCAAAATTTAATGTCGAAGCTGAACTTCTTGCGGAGTTTATGGTTCCGCTTAAAGCCTCAGAAAGTCCGAGGTAGATAACATTTTCCCGGTTGCTTAAAAGAAATTCGAACTTTCGTTTAAAATCTCCGGGTGCGGGCTGCGATGTGGAGAGGTCGGAATCCGGATATTTCTGCATCAACCTGTAAAATTCGGCTGAAAGAAGTGCATCTTTATCCAGCCATGTTTTATCGTTAAAGCGCAGTGTAACAGGTACCCTCTCTATCCCGAGTCTGCACCTGACATGGTCGGGAAGATCGCATGTGGAGTCTACTAACAGGGCGCAGTTTTTAAGAGCAGAATGAGATATTTCATACTGCAGAACCATATCGTCCACTTTTTCACTGAGCATAGAACCGTATTTCCGCATAATCGACAGAACCTGCCTGGGATAATCGGTGTGTATGTGCACCTTCGTTTTTTCAGTCGATCCTGCGACTATAAGCGAATCACCGTATGATTCCAATTCTTTTCGAAGTTTAAGCTGGTCTATATTTTCGCCTGTTACCATACTTTCGGTACAGAATCTGTATGTGATTTTACCTTCTGATTCTGCAGGATGATCGTATGACTGATCAGGTATATCTTCTGCGGTATAGCTGCCGATTTCCTTGATTGTACCGTGTGTAATGAAATAACAGATTCCTTCCAGTATGTTTATAATTCCCAATGCACCCGCATCGACAACTCCGGCTTTTTTCATTTCCGGCAGAATGTTTTTTGTCTGCATCAGGGATTGTTTCGCCTCTTTTAACGCTTCATCCATCAGGAGTTTAAAATCCCCGGTTTTTAAAGATGCTTTGTTAACCGCATCAGCCCAGTCTTTTAAAACTGTCAGAATGGTTCCCTCTTTGGGCTGAGAAAGTGCTTTATATGCCTGCCTCGCTGCATTTTTTACCGCTGTTCCGAATGTCTTTGTCGAAACCCGTATATTATCCTTAAGCCCTTCTGAAAAGCCGTATAAGAATTGAGCGAGAATTACGCCGCTGTTTCCCCTTGCACCGGTAAGAGCGGAATCTGCTGCGGTTCGCGCTGTAGTATGGAGCGGCTGGGAGCTTATCCCTTTAAAATTCCGGACGATACTCTGCATTGTCGCCGCCATGTTGCTGCCCGTATCGCCGTCGGCAACAGGGAATACATTAATTCTGTTCAGATAATTTTTATTGGAAATTAGTTTTTGCGCCCCGATAATAAATGCATGTTTCAACCTTCTTCCGTTTAAATAACGAATATGCATACCTATCGGATGTTACCTGTTAATGATGCCGTTGTCAAGTAGTATTCTCAGGCTGCTTACTTCTCTTCTCTCGCGTGTGCCGATATGTTTGGTTCGGACGATAATGGTAGCTGCAATTACCACGAGAAGGGTTAAAAGGTACGGCTGCATGTTAAGCAGGGATGACGGAATCGTTGTCCCTGCAGCCCTTGCATTTTCTCCGACTGCCCGCAGGTGAATACCGATTTTAAGTAGCATGTGAGAATGATTGTATCGTTAAAGAATCAGGTAAATGGATTATTACTAGGAAGGGATAGAGAGCAGGAAAGGAGATCTGCTTTTTCCGGAAATCCGTTTCCGTATTCTATAATCGGACCCTTTGCTCCTTCAGCTAAAATTATCGTCTCCCATTTAAGTTCCTGGTTATTCGAAATATCAGAAACATGAAATGGCAACTCTTCGCCTTCAAGAACTCCCTCTTTTTTAGGCCACAGCCCTTTACCACTATAGACCAGTGCCCCTACTTCAGGTCTTTTAAGCCATACAAGAGTATTTGATATGATATCTCCAATATATTTTGCAGAACCATGCGAACAGTTTTTAGGAAACCAAATTACTAGTTCGGATTATATTTCTGTCTTCAGAACTAAAATGTTAAAAACCGAAACACTTGAAGCTATGAAAGATATATTGAAAGGTAATGTTATTTCTACTAAAATAGAAAACAATTTACACTTCAGAGCTTCTTGAATATTGGATTAAATCGACCTTTCACCTTGTCGCAATCCTTTAGGTTATGTACTTAATCATCAAACCTTTTCTCAATGTTTTCCAACAAACGCTTGCCATGAATAACAGCCACGACGAGGATTCTATGCTGACTTATCCGATATACAAGACGATAGCTATAAATAAACTGTTCTCGGATATTCTCATCGCCGATTTCGGGCACAACCCTTCCAATTAAGGGGAATTCTTTGATATTTCTCGATGACTCAATAATCTTTGAGACAACAGATCGAGCATAGAATGAGGAGTTTCTTTTAATGTATTCTGCGATCGATTCAAGATCTTTAACCGCTTCGGGTGACCAGGTTACTCGGTATTCCATTTACTAAGCCGTTTTTCCACGTCTTGTTGCGATATCTCGCCTTCCTTTTCTGCCCGTTCAATGCCTCGATGGATTTTTTCAACGACATATAAATGGTACTGGATATCTTCCAATGTGCAATCATCCGGAAGTTTCTCCAGAAGTGACTGCACCTCATTTTTAACTTTACTCATTATAAAACCTCCTTCTATGTGTATTAAAGCACACATATTGACTAAACTCACTTACTTTGCATTATGCCGGCACTTATTTTTTCGTTAACACTATTATATCACTTCTTAATTAGTATTGGTAGAGTACTGGTCGAGGTATTGTTACCCGGGTTACTTCTCTTCTCTCGCATAGGGTACGCCGAGTTCGTGTGCCGATATGTTTGGTTCGGACGATAATGGTAGCTGCAATTACCACGAGAAGGGTTAAAAGGTACGGCTGCATGTTAAGCAGGGATGATGGAATCGTTGTCCCTGCAGCCTGAAGCTGGAACTGAAGAGAGTCTATTCCCCCGAAAATAAAGGCGCCGATTATCGCATATAAAGGGTTCCACATAGCAAAGATGACAAGCGCGACTGCAATCCATCCCCTTCCTGCCGTTATGCCATCCAGCCAGAACGGAGCATATGCAAGGGTTAGATAAGCACCGCCCGCTCCTGCTAATAGTCCCCCGAAAAAAGTCCAGAAATAACGGGTTGCATTTACCCTGACGCCCATGGCGTCCGATGCTCTTGCATTTTCTCCGACTGCCCGCAGGTGAATGCCGATTTTTGTTTTAAAGAGTATAAACCACATCAGAAGTACCAGTATATATGAAAAATATACAAAGAAATCCTGATTAAAGAGAATCGGTCCTATAAAGGGAATATTGGAAAGCCCGGGAATCGGAACAGGATTAACAGGAATGGTAAATTTTTTGTTAATCCAGTCCTGTCCGAAAAAGTTTGTTATTCCAAGGCCGAAGATAGTAAGTGCAAGTCCGCTTACTATCTGATTCCCCCGCAGAGTTATCGATATGAAAGCATGAATCATGGAAGCTGCGCCCCCGGCAAGCATTCCGACAAGAAATCCCAGGTAAGGGCTCTGAGTTATATTGCCTGCTATAAAGCCGAAGAGTGCACCAATGACCATCATACCTTCTATTCCGAGGTTCAGTATTCCCGAACGCTCCGTAAATATTTCTCCCAGTGTGGGCAGGAGAAGGATCGTACCCGAACGAACGGCAGAGGCAGATAATGTTATAAGGATAGATGACTGTTCCGTTATTTTTTCCTCCCGAAATTTATTTTGTAGGTTTTAAAAATTTCTCCTCCGAGCAGTGCAAAGAGAATAGAACTCTCTATTACTCCCACAATGCCGAAAGGGACGTGCATGATCATCTGAATTTGATAGCCTCCGGCTTCGATGCCGCCTAAGAGTACGGCAACGAGCAGTACCGCAATCGGATTAAGAGAGGCGAGCCATGCGACAATTATTGCAGTGTAACCGTAGTTGGGGTTTATCTGGATCTGAAGAAGGTGTATAACACCGGAAACCTGGGCCATCCCAGCAAGTCCGGCCAGTCCTCCGCTTAACGCCATTGCTATCATGGTATTTTTAAAGATGTTTATGCCTGCATATCTCGCGGCTGTGCTGTTTTCTCCGATTACCCTGTTTTCATAACCGAATTGTGTTCTGTTTATAATAATATAGATTATTATAACAACAACTATACCGAAGATAATTCCGAGGTGCACCCTTGTATGGGGGAATATTATGGGAAGCTGAGCATTTTTCGGAAACATCTTGGAGAGGGGGAATCCATGGCTTTTGGGATCTCTCCATGGTCCGTACATAAAGTATTTCAGTATAAAGAGGGCAATGTAGTTGAGCAGGAGGGATGAAATAACTTCATTAACTTCCCAGACTAATTTTAAAATTGCCGGTATTAGAGCCCATAGAGCTCCGCCGATAATTCCGGCGAAGCTCATTACCGTAAGCAGGAGCAGCGGAGAAACGGCTGCCGGTGAGTTCAATGCGAAATAGGAACTGAACACGGCTCCCATTAAGTATTGCCCATAGGCTCCGATATTCCAGAATTTCATCTTAAAGACAAATATGAGTCCCGCAGAGATTAGAATAAGAGGTGTAGCTGCAACGATTGTTTCCGAAAGTGTATAACTGCTTCCGAATGCTCCGACTATAAGTGCCCGGTAAGCGGTGAAGGGATTAATGCCTTTAAAGGCAACAACAATACCTCCTGCGGTAAGGCCTATAAGTATAGAAATAACAGGTGTTATAAATTTGGTCTGAGTTTCTATTGTTTCTCTTTTTGCAAGCCTCAGGGTTAACCTCCCGGTTAATAACTATTCTGCAACAGCTTCTATGCCGTGGATTTATCCTTTAATCCGGCCATCAGCAGGCCGATTTTTTTTATTTCGGCATCTTCGATGTTAACGATTCCCAGAATCTGACCCTCATAAATAACTCCGATTCTGTCTGATATCATGAAGATTTCATCCAGGTCCTCGGAGATCAGGAGTATGGCAACTCCGTTATCCCTCTCTTTTAACAGTTCTTTTCTGATAAGTTCGGTCGCCCCGATATCGAGCCCTCTCGTGGGATGTACAACAACAAGGAGTTCGGGGTTTTCGGATATTTCCCGTGCAAGTATAAGTTTCTGCATGTTGCCGCCGGAGAGCAGTTTTACAGGAGCTTCTTTCCTTGGTACCTTTATATCGTATTCTTTTATTAATTCGTCCGTGTAATCAGCCGCTTCCCTGTAATTTATAAAATAATTATTGGAAATAGGGGGTTTGTTATAACGGCGCAGTATGGCATTATCCAGGGTAGATAGATTCGGAACGAGCCCCACTTTCAGCCTGTCCGGCGGGACGTAGTTCGTTCCATGTTCGGCGATTTTTTTTGCATTTGCATTTGTGATATTTATGTCTTCTATAAATATATTACCCGATGTCACCTTCCTTAGCCCTGTAATTACCTGCGACAGTATTTTCTGACCGTTTCCCGAAACCCCTGCGAGACCGAAAATCTCTCCGCCGTACACATCGAATGTAACTCCGTTTAAAGCGGGCAGACTCTTATCATCTAGTGCCCTTACGTTTTCCACACGGAGTATTTTCTTTTTTCTTTTAAGCGGTTTTCTCTTAAGCCGGAACAGGATCTCTCTCCCGACCATCATATTGGCAAGTTCTCCTTTAGAAGTTTCCGCCCTTTTTACCGTACCGATAACCTCACCGTGTCTTAGAACGGTAATCCTGTCGGATATTTCCATTACCTCGTTGAGTTTGTGGCTTATGAATATTATCGATTTTCCCTCGTGTATCATCTGTCTGTAAATATCAAAGGACGTCCTGACTTCCTGAGGAGTAAGAACAGCAGTCGGTTCATCTAAGATAAGTATTCGTGCACCCTTAAAGAGTGTTTTAATGATTTCTATTCTCTGTTGTTCTCCGACAGAGAGCTGCCATATCCGGGTATACGGATCGATGCCTAGATTGTACCTATCGGAAATTGCTCTGATTTTACCGGCTACAGCCTTTTTATTAACGAAGAGTTTTTGTGATTTAAGTCCTAAAACTACATTTTCCAGAACCGTAAGAGTATCCACGAGCATAAAATGTTGATGGATCATTCCGATTCCGTTTGCCATGGCGTCTGCCGGATTGTGAATATCCGCCTTTTGGCCGTCTATATAAATTTCACCGCCATCGGGGTAATAAATACCGTCTAAGATGTTCATCAGGGTTGTTTTGCCGGCTCCGTTCTCTCCGAGGAGGGTATGAATTTCACCCTTGTGGAGCTCAAAATTAATGCCGTTATTAGCAGTAACTCCAGGGAACCTCTTTGTTATATTTTTTAAAGCGACAACTATATCCGGCATAATGTATGGATTTAATAAAAGCCCCGATGGGAATACACCGGGACTCTTACTTGTTTTTCCTTAATTTCCTGGTCTATGAACCGCTTTTCGGTATGGAACCTATTACTCCCCTGACAAACCACTGGAGACTCAGTTTTTCAGAATCGGTTAACTGTTCACCCTTTTTCACTTTCAGGCTGCCTTTCTGATCATAAATCGGCCCCATAAACGGATCGTATGTTCCGTCGAGGATTTGCTTTTTCCGTTTTTCTACATACTGTTTTACATTTTCAGGAACCATCGGACCGTAGGGAGCAAGAGAAACTATGCCGTCTTTCATACCTCCCCAGTACTGTGTGGATTTCCATGTCCCTTCCTTTACCTCTTTTACAGTCTTGGCATAGTAGATACCCCAATGCCATATTCTCGATGTTAAAACAGCTTTAGGAGCAAAACTTGCCATATCGCTGTCGTAACCTATGCCGTATTTTCCTTTCTTTTCCGCTTCCTGTAAAGGAGCCGGAGAATCGACACCGCTTGCTATTATATCCGCATTATTCGCAAGGAAAGTATCGGCTGCATTAGCCTCTTTTACGGGATCGAACCATGAGTTTGTCCATATTACATGAACTTCGGCTTTGGGATTTACCTCGCGTACCCCGATGGTAAAGGCATCTATTTCACGAACTACCTCGGGAATGGAAAAGGGTGCTACAAAACCGATATAATTCGTCTTGGTCATATAACCGGCAATAAGACCCGAAAGATAATCAGGCTCGTACATTCTCCCGAAGTATGTTCCCATATTTTTTGCAGTTTTGTATCCCGAACAGTGTTCAAAAACAACATTGGGATAATCTTTGGCAACATTAAGCATGGGATCCATAAAGCCGAAGCTCGTTGCAAAAATAACCTTGTAACCCCGGTTGGCGTAATCACGTATAACTTTTTCGGCAGGTGCACCTTCCGGTACGCTTTCCGAGTAAGCCGTTTCTACACCGGGCACATTTTTTTCGAGGTATAGTCTCCCGTTATCGTGCGCCTGGGACCACCCGCCGTCATTATGAGGCCCCACATAGATAAAGGCGACTTTAAGTTTTCCCGCCTTTTTCTTTTCCTGCTGGCCGCCTGCAAATATCAAGGCAGCAGTTATAAAAAGTAAAACCGCAACAGACAAAAACCGTTTCATCCTGAATCTCCTCTTTGTATATTTTGATTTTTATAATTTAATTCTATCATGTTCGAAGTAAAAACGGAAGATAAAAATATTTTTTTTGGAAGGTTTGTATTCCGTATCCGGATATGGTAATTACGTTTCCGCAGTCCATAATGCAGCAAGGTTAATCAATGTTCTGGCTGCCTTTACCATGGAAGAGACCGGCACCCATTCCAGCCTGCTGTGAAAATTATACCCGCCTGCGAAAATATTCGGTGTGGGGATGCCCATTTCACTGAGCTGAGAACCGTCTGTGCCGCCTCTTATATATTTTAATAACGGTTTTGCCCCGGCTTTTTCTACGGCCTTTTCAAGGATGGAAACTATTCTTGGTTCGCTGTCGATATACCGTTTCATATTGGAATACTGCTTTTCCGGTTTTACCTCGATCCTGCTTCCGGGGTATATTTTTTCTACTGTTTGTGCAATCGAGTTTATCACCTCTATACGTCTTGCAGCTTCCTTATCATCAAAATCCCGAATATATACCTCGAGGAAAACTCTGTCCAGTTTGCCCGATATTTCGAAGGGGCAGTAATATCCGAATCTGCCGTCTGTAGCTTCCGGGGTTTCAGCGCCCGGGAGCATCGAAAGAAAATCACGTGCCATATTCAGGGCGTTAATCAATTTGCCCCGTGCATAACCGATATGAATACTTCTTCCGTGAAATGTAACGGCAACTTTGTACGCGTTAAAACTCTCGGGTTCGATGGAACCTTCTTCTCCTCCGTCCACGGTATAGCAGTACTTTGATTTTACCTTTTTAAGGGGAAACCGGGACATACCCATACCCGTTTCTTCATCTGGGGTAAAGATAATCTCTATCTCACCGTGGGGTATTTCAGGATGTTCCGTAAGGTAACGAATGGCAGTCATTATTTCGGCCAGCCCGGCCTTATCATCGGCTCCGAGAAGTGTGGAACCGTCGGAGGTAATTACTGTATCTCCTCTGTAAGTCCTAAGTTCCGGGAATTCTTTCGGATCCAGAACTATGGAGTTATTAAGCCTTATTACCCCTCCGTTATAATTTTCATGCAGAACAGGACGGACATTATTACCAGGGACAGCATCCGATGTATCGAGATGTGCCATTAAACCGATAACCGGGGGATCTGCATATCCGGACATGATTTTGCCTCCGCTTCTTAAGCTGGAAGGCAGTTTTGCAATAAGATAGGAATTATCATCCACATCAACATCTTTTAAGCCGAACCGGATAAGTTCTTTTCGTAAAATATCTGCAAGTTCGAACTGGACTGCTGTTGTGGGGAATGTTTTGGAATGCCTGTCCGAGGCCGTATCGATCTTTACATATCTTGTAAACCGCTCTACCAGGTCTTCTCTTAAGTATTTATCCGGTATATCCATGCTACCCCCATGTCTATGGTATCGATGCCACTATTTTTTTAAGCTGCGGGTTTTTCTTTATTTCTTCTTTTAAGGCTTCCGCGCGTTCTTTGTTTTCATAATCCCTGCTCTGGAAAGAGTATGTAAAGTTCGTGTGGCTGTCATAATTGCCCTTAAGCAGTGCATAGGTATCCTCGGTCATAACAAGTTCTTCATCCGTAGGAATAACAAAGACCTTAACCCGGGAGCCTTTCCCTGTGATATCCGTTTCCGCATTATGTGTATGAGAAAGTTTGTTCTTTTCAGGATCTATTATGATTCCCAGACTTTCAAGGCCTTCTATGGCCTTTGCCCGGATTACCGGGCTCATCTCTCCGACTCCTGCCGTAAATGTGACTGCATCTATTCTGCCTGCTGCGGCATGGTAGGCGCCGATATATTTTTTAAGTCTGTAAGATTCTACCTCGATGGACAGCCGTGATCTCTTATCACCCTTTTCTGCCGCTTCCAGTACATCCCTGCGGTCGGTGTATTTACCTGATATTCCCAGAACACCACTCTTTTTATTGAGAATTTTCTCCACTTCCTCAGGTGTAAGCCCCTCTTTTTTAATGATGTAGTATCCGATCGCAGCATCATGATCGCCTGCCCGTGTTCCCATAATAAGGCCTTCCAAGGGTGTAAGCCCCATGGAGGTATCGATAGATATTCCATTTTTAACGGCATTAGCACTTACCCCGTTTCCGATATGAAGAAGAACAAGATTTGTTTCGAATGGGTCTTTACCTAATAAAACCGCGGTTCGTTTGGCTACATAGAGAAAAGAAGTTCCGTGAAAACCGTATCTTCTTACACGGTACTTTTCGTACCATTCATAGGGAAGCCCGTATATGTAGGCACATTCCGGCATGGTCTGATGCCACGCCGTATCCATAACTGCGCAGTGGGGAATATCAGGAAGAACTTTTCCTGCAGCCACGATTCCCATGATATTCGGAGGGTTGTGAAGCGGTGCAAGATCCGAAAGCTCCTTAAATGTATTAAGGGCTTCTTCATTGATAATGATCGATTTGGCAAATTTTTCACCGCCGTGAACCACTCTGTGACCTACCGCCTTTATTTCGGTAAGATCCTTAAGTGCACCGATTTCCGGGTCGAGTAGTGTCTCGGTTATTAGCTGAACTGCCTCTTTGTGCGTAGGACATTCGTGTTCGCGTTTTACTCTGCCTTTTCCTTTTGCATAGTGGCTTATGAATGAACCGCCTATTGTAACTCTCTCCACGATTCCGTTTGCCAGAACCTCCCTCGAATCCCAGTGGTAGAGCTGATACTTTACAGACGAACTGCCGCAGTTAAGAGTGAGAATATCCATCTATTTTCCCCCGTTATAAAAAGGTAAGATAAAATACTTTGCCGGTTTGTTCACTTTTTCATTCTACCGAAAGTTTAAAATTAATCAAGGGAAGTCAAAATTATTGAATAATCCATAAAACCTGCAGTAATGAATGTTAATAGACTATATTCAATTTTTCATATTGACCCTCAAAGTCTGTATACGTACAATAGGTTAAACTAAAATAATCAGGATATAGTATGATCGGCCTTTCCATTAAGGGTATCAACAAATCTTTCGGAGCAATACAGGCGCTCTGCGATGTGAGCTTTGATATAAAAAAGGGACGGATACATGGTATTATCGGCCCGAACGGATCCGGGAAAACAACATTGTTTAACTGTATTACAGGCCTTTTAAAGCCGGATACCGGTGAAGTTACATATGATAATCATAAAATTACCGGGTTGGATCCGGAATTGATAGCGAATATGGGGATAAGAAGAACATTTCAGGCAGGTAAAGTTGTAACAGGCCTGACAGTCCTGGAGAATATAATGCTGGGAATATTCGATTTTAAGGCAAAAGATTACGCAGATACATTCCTTCGCCTGCCATTCCGGAAAAGCAGCAGGGAAACGGAGATCAGAGGGAGAGCAAAGGAGACCCTTAAGATAATAGATATGGAAAATGATGCGGAACGCTGGGGTGCGGATCTTGTATGGGCGGAAAGGCAGTTTGTCCAGATAGCGCGTGCAATGATTTCCGAACCCGGAATGCTTCTTCTCGACGAACCGAACAGCGGAATGGGAGCACAGGAGACCGGACTGATAGAAAATATTATTGCACGGGTGCAGAAAATGGGAGTAACCATTGTTGTTATAAGTCATGATGTTAAAATGCTCATGAATCTCTCCGACCGGGTAACGGTATTGAATTTCGGTGAAAAAATTGCAGAGGGTACTCCCGAAGAGGTACAGAAAGATCAGCGCGTACTGGAGGCTTACCTTGGAAGCGAATAGAATAAGCGGCGGACTGTCCTGCAGGGTTTGTTTCTATAAGTTTAAAGCGGAGGCGTTTTTTGGAGGAGAGTAGAGCGGATAATAGTGTAATGCTTGAAGTGCATAATCTATTCGTGTCCTATGGCCACATAAAGGCTTTAAAAGGTATAAACCTCGAGGTCAGAAAAAATGAGATTGTTGTTTTAATCGGTGCAAACGGAGCAGGCAAAACCACGGTTTTAGAGACAATATTGGGTATCAACATCCCTGATTCAGGAAAGATAATCTTTAACGGGAAGAGTATCCGGGGAGTTTCCGCAGATAAAAACGTAAGAAACGGCATATGTCTTGTGCCGGAAGGGCGGGGTGTTTTCGCCTCGATGTCGGTACTGGATAATCTTCTGCTCGGTGCTCATCATAATATGCATAATGTAAAAAAGCACTTAAACCGCGTGTATGATTGGTTTCCGATACTTAAGATTAGAAAAAATCAGGTAGCACGAACGTTAAGCGGCGGAGAACGGCAGATGCTCGCTATAGGCAGGGCTTTGATGGCTTCCCCCGATCTTATTCTGGTCGATGAACCGTCCATAGGGCTGGCGCCCATTATTGTTAATGAAATATTTGATATCCTGGTCAATCTTAACAGGGAAGGTTATACAATTCTCCTTTCCGAACAAAATGCAAATAAAGCTTTAAAAGCGGCTCACAGGGGATATGTGCTGGAAACGGGCAGACTGGTACTGGAAGGCACATCCGATGAGCTTTTAAATGATAAAAGAGTACGTGATGCATACCTTGGGGTATGATTATTAAAAACGGGGTTAACTTTACATGGAAGTTTTTATTGCACAGATTATAAACGGGCTTTCACTGGGAAGTATTTATGTTCTTCTTGTAACAGGTTTTAATCTGCTGCTCATCGTTGCCATGATTATTCATTTTTCATATCCCCAGGTTGTTGTTTTTTCCATGTATATTGCATGGATGGTCATGAAATTTACAAATAACAGTATTATCCTTGCCATCGCAGCGGCAGTCGGATCTGCAATCATTATGAATCTCATTTCCGCGCCTCTGTTCCAGAAGGTTATGAAAAAACGGGAAGGGGTCGATATAAATACGACGATGGTTCTGTCCCTTGGAATAGGAATGATTATTACGGATATACTGTCCCATGGTTTTAACGAAGGGCTTCCGATAGCTTTTCCTGAAAATATAGTCGGTGATAAATCCGTAATTGAAATAGGTCTCATAAGCGTTTCCAATGGCCAGATTTATACCCTCGTTGTCGGGATAATTGCAGTTTCCGGGCTTTTCTGGCTTCTCTACAGGACAAGACCGGGGAGGGCTTTCAGGGCAATTGCCGAGGATCCTAATGGTGCTAAACTTGTGGGTCTTCCTCTGTTTAAAACCGCATTGGCAAGCTACGCCGTTACAGGAGTACTCGGAGGTGTTACGGCCATTCTGCTTGCTGTTCTTCTCGGAACAACCTCGCCGGGTATGGGAGAGCAGGTTGCAAACAAGGTACTGGCAGTATCCATTATTGCCGGGTTAGGGAATCTGACAGGGGGGCTTGTAGTCGGACTGCTTCTCGGCATTCTCGAGGCTGTAGTACAGGGATATATATCCGGGTCCTGGGCAAATGCGATTGCATTTGTTGTTATGCTTGTTGTTATACTCTTTAAGCCGAAGGGACTTTTTGGAATGAAACTATAGGAGGATTCTTAAGTGTCTTTACCGATGTACTATTTTTTATCGATCACCGCTGTTTATATACTGATGAGCTGGGCGCTTTACCTCCCGTACAGAGTTGCACATCTTCACTTTTTGACTGTAGCGAATATGGCAATATCCGGTTACTTCGCCGGGTATATGGTAATGAGTCTGCATGTGCCGTTAGGAATTGCAATTATAACAGGCTTTATTACAGGCGGAATCGTAGGTTTTATTATCTCTCTCTTTATGGGCGATGCGCCCACTTTTGCCGTTGTAATAGTAGGTTTTACCTTTATCTATATTACACGGACAGTAGTCGAGAATACTAAAGCTGTCGGGGGTACATTAGGCCTGTTCGGGATTCCTTCGCTGTTCGGTAATCCTTCTCTGCACAGGTGGGCTATTCTTATAATTCTCTATTTTCTCGTTCTTATTGTGGGTTTTCTTATATACAGGTTCGACCATTCGAGGCTGGGACGGGCGGCGTCAGCTATTTTTGTGGATAAAGACCTTGCGCGGTCTTTCGGGGTTGATGTTAAAAAGATGGGAATACTGCTCCAGACCTTCAGCAGCACAATTGCAGGCGGGTGCGGAGTCCTTTACGGATTTATATATAAGAGCTTTAATCTCGATTACTTTACCTTTAGTCTTATCGGTATCTTTATGACGGTGATTTTTGTCGGCGGTTATACGACGCAATGGGGGGTCGTGGCTGCGGCGCCCGTTCTGTACGGTGTTCCGCTGTTGTTTCCGCCTGCAATTGCATCCTGGAGAATTGTCATATACGGGGCGCTTTTAATTCTTGTCCTTGTTTTAAAGCCTAAGGGCTTTATTACAAGGGAGTTTGTGTATAAAATAGAGAGAGGAGGGAAAAATGGGTTCCGGTTCGGAAGAAATAAAAAAATTAATGATTGCCGATCTTAAGAAGATGAAAAAAGAGGGTAAAAAGATTACGATGATAACCGCTTATTCCTTTCCTCAGGGACTTATCGTGGATGAAGCGGGTATAGATATCGTACTTGTCGGAGATTCGCTGGGTATGGTGGAGCTCGGATACAGCGACACTGTTCCGGTTACAATGGATGAAATGCTTCAGCATACAAAGGCTGTAATGCGGGCGGTAAAACGTGCACATGTAGTCGGGGATATGCCTTTTATGTCTTATAATATTTCCGTTGAACAGGCGATCACAAATGCAGGAATTCTTTACAAGGACGGAGGTGCAGATTCTGTTAAGCTCGAAGGCGGACAGGAAATGGCTGATAAAGTCGAGGCGATCGTAAAAGCGGGAATTCCTGTTTTCGGGCATATCGGTTTAACCCCTCAGACAGCAGGAATTCTGGGCGGTTTTAAGGTTCAGGGTAAATCACTGGACAGGGCAAAAAAGGTATTCGACGATGCCATGGCTTTAGAAGGCGCAGGCGTATTCGCCCTTATATTGGAGGCTATTCCTCAGCAGCTTGCCGCTATTATTACGGAGAAGGTCTCTGTTCCGACTGTGGGAATAGGGGGAGGTCTTTACTGCGACGGACAGGTACTTGTACTGCACGATATGGTAGGTCTTTTTAAGCGGTTTACACCTAAATTTGTAAAAATCTATGCGGATACCTATACAACTCAGCTTAACGCCGTAAAAGAATTTATCGGTGATGTCCGGGAATCCCGTTTCCCGGGAACCGAACATTCATTTAATATGAAAAAAGAGGTTGCTTTCGAACTCAGGAAGCAGCTCGGTGTGGATTAAACTTCTTAATTTATGAAGGGTAATCGTAAATCGGCAAAGGTCCGTAATATAGATATTAAAAGTATCGATGCGGAAACAGGCGGACACGTTATATCGGAGGGAGTTATTTCCGGGGTACTGGGAAGAGTTCCCGAAACATATCGTATCGGTGAGGTATGCTGGGCACTGTATTCCTATAAACCCTGTGTGTTCTTTAAAATCGCAAGGATAGCTGACGGACTTATGCTGCGGTATATGGTTTCCGGGAATTCTATCCGGGCTGTAAATAATAAAACAAACGGACCTGTATATGAAGACAGTTGTGTTGAATTCTTCTTTTCGGAAGATGGGAAGCATTACTATAATTTTGAATTTAACTGCATAGGAACAGCATTAGTCGGATACGGTTCTTCCCGTGAAAACAGGGAATGGATAGAACCTTTGCGTATAGAAAAAATACTGCGTTTTCCCTCCCGGGGCAGAGAGCCTTTTTCGGAGAAAAAGGGCTCCGTTACATGGCAGCTCTCCGTTTATATTCCCTTTACGTTTTTTAAAGAGATGCATTTACTTAAAAAATATATTTCCGAAGGACATTCGTCCGCTTACGGGACAAATACCGGTCATTTTCGTGCCAATTTCTATAAATGCGGGGATAAATTAAGTACACCTCATTTTTTGTCCTGGAATAGAATATTAACGGAAAAACCCGATTTCCACAGACCCGAATATTTCGGAGACCTTATATTTGAATAAACATTTTATTTTCTGCTGCCGGCTAATCGATACTGTAAGGTTCCATGTGTACACTGACAATTGTGTTGTCGCCGAATCTTTTTCTTAATGCCTTTTCGACTATGCTTGCCAGGCCGTGTCCCTTTTCTATGGTCAGATCTTTATTGATACGGATGTGAACATCGATAGCTACCAGGTTACCAATTCTGCGTGTCCGCAATTTGTGCGGTTCATGGACTCCGTTAACCGTCCGGATGATTTTAAGTATTTCCCCTTCGCTTTCCTCGCATAGTGATGATTCCATAAGCTCATTTACCGCCTGTACTATAATCTGAACAGCGGCTATAATTATCAGGGCACCCACAAATAATGCTGCAACCGGATCCAGCAGTGTCCAGTGTTTTCCCAGGAAAACAGCTCCTGTAATTCCCAGCGTAGTGGCTATGGATGAAAAAGCATCCGTTCTGTGATGCATGGCATTGGCTTTGAGTGCGGAACTGTTAAGAATTCTACCCTTTTTTATAGTGTATCTGTAGAGAATTTCTTTTGAAATAATCGAGAACAGTGCAATAAATATGGTATAAATATCAGGCTTGGGAAGTAATGCGCCTTGTAAAGCGCGGATAATCGTTTCCACTCCGCTTTTTATTATTTCTATGCTGATTAGTCCGAGGGTAATACCAATTAGAAGAGCGGAAAGTGTTTCGTATTTTCCGTGACCGTAGTCGTGTGTTTTATCCTGCGGCTTACTTGCTGCGGATGCACCTACAATCACTGCAATATCAGTGGAAAAGTCCGACAGAGAATGAATGCCGTCGGCAATAAGTGCCCGGCTTCTGCCCATGATTCCCGCCGCAATTTTAAGTATGCTTAAAAAGAGGTTTAAAACGGAACCGATCAGAGTTACTTTCCGAATCCGTAAAAACCTTTCCGTTGAAGTTATTTGATATAAATCTGCCTGTTTTTTCATTCGGGTTCCATTTTTATTACAGAAAATAACAATTGTATAAAAGTATATATGCAATCTGCCGAAATATCCAATAAGAGTATTAAAAATGTTTTATGAACATGTAAATTCATTTAAAACTATGGAAAGATTAAAACGTTTCTCCTTTAGAGAAAAAGAAATAGCAGCCCGGATTAAAGAGATACGTGAAGTATTCGAAGATCATTTTGACAGGACGTGGTTTTCCATTCTGATAGATGATCTGCCGATAGATTCGAAAACCATCCGTGAAATAAGAGGGCTTGTATCCCTTAACAGGATATATCCCGAGGATATTCCCCTGGTTTACAGCGGCGTAAAGGAGCTCGAGTCTTTTACCGTTCATGTGCGAAGATATCTCGTGCCCTTTATAAAGGACCGGCTTTTAGTTTCGGGCTTTTACCCTAAGGGTCTTCTTAAGGACAAAAATCAGTATATTCTAAGAAGACTTGTTGCGTATACCTTTCCATTTAATCTCGACCGCCTTTCATTCCTGACTTCAGAGCTTAAAGCAACGATTCTTAGCTTTTACCCTTACCTGAAAGATTAATCTTAAGCCTTATATCGTATCAGGAAGTACGGTAAAAATAGTTACTTAATCAGATTGCATCTTCCCCTGCAAACTGATAGAATTTCATTACAGTATGGCTGCCGTTTTAATAAGAGAAGAACAAGTAAAGACAAAAAAAGAATTCGAGGATTCGTACTCGGTATCCCTCCGGCTTATAAATAACCTGGAAACAGTAATAAGGGGGAAACACGAGGTACTGGAATATCTTGTAAGCACGTTATTTGCAGGCGGTCATATATTGATAGATGATGTTCCGGGTCTCGGAAAGACAACAATTGCCAAAACAATGGCCCGTTCTATTGCAAAAACAGACAAAAGCAGTGCTGCTGTTCAGTTTAAACGAATACAGTTTACACCCGACCTTCTGCCCTATGATATTACCGGTGTGGACATATTTAATCCTGAAAACCGTAAGTTTACTTTCGAGAAAGGACCTGTTTTTGCGAATATAGTATTGGCCGATGAGATAAACAGAACGACACCGAAAGTGCAGTCTGCACTATTGGAGGTAATGGCGGAGAACCAGGTAACCGTAGGGAATAAGACATATCTCATGGATCCGCTGTTTTTTGTTATAGCAACACAGAATCCTGTGGAAACGGAGGGTACTTACTCGCTTCCTCTTGCCCAGCTTGACCGTTTTATTATGCGTGTGGAAATAGGTTATCCCGATGCGGCATACGAATACGAAATTGTCAGAGATAATCCTTCTTTCACGATTCTGCCTAAAGTTAAGCCCGTCTGCTCCAAAAAGGAAATTCTAAATGCACGTAAAACTGCTTCCGAACTGGTATTCTGCGATGAGAGGCTTTTAAAAGTTTCCGTGGATATTGCAGTTTCCACACGCAGGCACAGGGGGATAGAATTGGGAGTATCACCCCGCGGAAGCCTGATGCTGGTCAGAATTGCAAAGGCATATGCCCTTATAAAGGGGAGAAGTTATGTGATAGACCAGGATATTATAGACCTTGCCCCTCTTGTAATGAGCCACAGGCTCAGGCTTAAGGATATAAAGATCGATTCGCATAAATTAATAAGGGAGATAGCACTTGCTGAAATCTCCAAAATCAGGTATTAAGAATCTTTTAAAACCGGTATTCCCCTTTACCGGGAGAGGTACTGCTTTTTTCTTTTTATCCGCAGGCATAATTACGGCGGGGTTTTTAAGGATGGATCTTGCCTCTCTGTTATGGGGCAGTGCATTTTTAATAATATCCGTATATTCGTTAATCGGTAATCATATCGGTAAAAATCTTATACGGCATTTTGTACTGTCGAAACCGGATAATATAAACATAAGTTTTCCCTCGAACGGTTCTTTCCCCGGTGAAAAGATGAATATAAGACTTCAGGTTGAAATTCCGGGGTTTATGCTCCCCGGTTTTACAGTGTCTTTTGTCTTTAAAATGTATTTTCCGGAAAGAAACCCGCTTGTTTTTAAAACCGGGCTTAAAAGGGGAAGGAATGAATTGTTTCTTTCGGAAAAAGTCCTCTACAGGGGAATTTATAAGAGCAGATCGGCATCTATTATTTACAGAGATTTTCTTAAGTTTACCGAATCTAAAACGGAAATATCCGTTCCTGAGTCTTTAATCGTATTTCCCGCACTTTCCGAAAAGCCCGTAATGGTTCAGCATTCCGAAGACGGAGGGGACAGCAGCAGGTATTCCGCACATAAAAAACGAAGCAATGAACTTCTCGAGGTAAGAAAATATTTTCCGGGTGATGATGTCCGAAAACTAAACTGGAAATTATTTGCACACACGGGAGAATTGTTTTTAAGAATCGGCGAAGAAACTCCGCCTCCGCAGTCGGAATTCCTGCTTATTCTCGATTCGGGTTTAACTCCTGTCCTGCCGAAAGAATTACGGCCGGATTATCTGGATTCCCTTGTCGAAGCCTGCGGTTCCCATATTCTCCATTATCTTTATAAGGGTTTCGAGGTTTTCTTTCTATGCAATAATAGGAGAGAAGCGGTAAGGATCGATCCTGAGAAAAGTACTGAAATTTTGACGCTTCTTTCCGGAATAGTATGGCACGATAATCCGGATAAAATTAATCTGCCTTCGCGGAAGAAGATGAATGCCGCTGTTTTTACTTCGCCGGGTTCGTCTGCTCTGGGAGGTTATGTTAAAGCCGTAACGGAACGGAATTGGCCTTTAAATATCTATTTTAAAGATCTTTTTTTGCCGGAAGCTCCGGAAAGAGGCTTAAGGGATTTTATTTTCCGCACGGATAACAGGAAATTACATTATGATCCCGAAAAAACCGCAGAGGTATTTAAAACTGCACTGAATGATGATATTAACCGTTACGGTAAAGTACCGGGGAGAAAGGTAAAAATTGGAAGACTGTAGTGCAGGTAAAAAATTTACGGTATTCGTCTTAAGAAATATTGTTCTGTATTTTCTTCTCTTTAACATATTCCTCCAGGTTAAGGATCAGGTCGATATAAGTTTTTTAAGTGTCTCTTTCCTGCTTTCCGTTGTCCTGGCTCTGTGGTTCGAAAAGAGTGGTCTTCGTTTTTTACCTGCTCTTCTTGTTATAATTGCCGTGCCTTTTATAATCAGAGTTTTTTCTTTTCTCATTTTTCGTGCGGACCAGGTTATATCCCAGGGTATTATAAGTGATTTTCTCTTTTTTAATTTTGATAAGGATTTTTACCCTTCTCTCGTTCCCTTTTTGATTACATGGCTGCTGAACTTTATGGCATTGCGTTATAAGAGCTTCGTATTAGTCGAGATCGGTATAAATTCGATTTTCTTGCTTCTCGTTTTCTGGCGGCAGGCGCATTTCAGAATTACCATTTATCCGCATCCGTCTATTCTTGCCGCTTCCGTAATACTTTTCGTATTTACCGAAATTATTATTATCCTCGTTTCCGATACGGGAAAGTTTAAGCCGCTTTTATCCTATGCATGGGTTCTTGTTCCCCTCGTACTGATTCTATTGTTCTTTGTTTTCTCAAAGTACAGCGAAGGAGCTGTAAAAACAGGCGGCGGATTGATGAAACCCACCCTTTTCCGGT